>OMJI01000096.1 GCA_900299315.1 Verrucomicrobiota bacterium
CAGCAAGATCTGATAGAACGCCCGCCGGACATCCAACACCGTTTGCGCGACGACGCGCTGGAAATCGAGCACCGCGACCTTGTCACTGAACTTCGCCGCCCGCAACGCCGCACCCACCCGTCCGCCAGACCAGACAAGCTGGGAAATCTCGACGCTGGCGTACCAAGGTTCGCGCTGGTTGCCGAAGGCGCCGGGAGTACCGGGGAAGGAATCGATGAAGCGCTGGTCAATCTTCTTGTACTCACCGGCCGCAGCGATGTTGGGAATCGCCTGGGACCGGGTTTCCACGACGACGCCCCGGGTGCGGCGGAGTTCCTCCCGGCTCTTGAGGACGGCTGGGTTTTGCTGGAGCGCCAAATCAATGCACTGGTCAAGGCTCAGCGAGCGGGTGACGAGATTCGATTCGGTTTGGGCGCGGGCGGAGAAGCAGGCAAGAGCGAGTCCACAAAGAGCGGTCAGTTGGAGGAGACAACGGAGGCCGGTACGGATTGCAGCAGTTGGTCGAAAGGTTCGGGTTTGCATTTGTATTGTTTCAGGGCGTTGTTTCGGGTGTCCTCGGCGAGCGTATATTGTTTTGCTTTGATGAAAACGTCAACTAATCCGAAATACGCCATACACATCTGGTTCGCGACGATCCGGCAGTCCACATTCAAACGGGGTTGCCCTTGGGTGAGGACGACGGCGCAGCCTTCGCGATCGATTTGGCGATAAAGATCGACCAGCAACCGCAGCGTTTCCTGCCGGCTGTTGTCGAGCAGCAGCGTCTGGAGCAGGGAGATGGCGGCATCCTCCAGCTTGCCGAGTGAGAGTTGGGCGGAGGCGATGCTGATGTAGGCGTCTGGGTTGGTGGGGGAGAGGTGGCGCATTTCGAGGTACGCCGCGAGCGCCTTGTCGTACTCGCCGAGGCGCATCAGCGACAAGCCGAGGTTCCAATAAATCTCTTGGTTGCCGACGTCTTGGATCTGTTCCAGGCGCCGGCCGCGTTTGAGTTCCTTCTGCCGGTTGTCCTCGTTGAACGCCTTGTCGAGCGGTACGGCGGCCGTCAGTGCCTCAACGGATTTCTGATACCAAATCCGGCTTTCCACGGTGGGCGAGATGGCGCCGCCGGGGCCGGGTTGGGAAAGTTTGTCGCCCTTGAGCCGGTAGTACGCGCCGAGGTGGAGCAACACGATTTGCGTCTGGTCGGTAATCTCGCGTGCCTTCTCGCCTTCCTCGATGATCCGGTCGAGGTTGATGTTGTTCACGGTTGGGTCCTGCTCGTACAACGCGAACGCGAGCGACTTGTGTGACTTGAAACTATTCGGGACATCTTGCGCGGCTTTCGTCCACAACGTCACGTCGTCCTGCCAGTCGAAGTTGCGCACGAACGCCCGGACGCCCAAGCCGAGCATGAAGAGGATCAACACCGTCCGGGCGCAGAGTTGCAGCCACAACCGCAACGCCCACTCCGAGACGTCGAGCTTCACGATGAAGCGCCGGCAAGCCGCGTACACGCTGACGACCAGACAGCCGGCAAAGCCAATCACCGGCAGGTAGAGGAACCGCTCGGCTTGGATGCTGCCGATGATCCGCACGAGGTTGGCGGTCGGCAGCAGCGTGACGAAGAAGAACATGATGAAGAAGAACACCGGCTTGGTCCGGTGATACTGCCGGATGGCGACGAGGATTACCGCCACCACCGCGATCAGCGCCAGCACCGCCTTGATGTCTTCCCAACTCGTGAAATGCCACGCCACCAACGGGACTTGGTTGTACGAGTAATCCGGGGACAGCGTCTGCGGCCAGAACATCATCCAGAAATAATTCCCGATGACCTTGATCGCGGTGAAGCGCTGCGTCCAGAAGTCCGTTCCCGGGATCGCGAGATTGTTATCCACCCACGGCAGCTCCGGTGGGCGCATCTTCTCAAACAACGCCGTGCGGACGTACCACATCGCGAGCAGCGGCGGAATCAACGCCAGATAGCCGCGCGTCAGCCACTCCCAGACGTTGGCGAAGAAATTCGTCAGCCAGTTGCCGGTAATCCGCCGAATCCGGTACGTGAAATCGTACAACCCCACGATGCCCAGCAGCACGACGGTGTTCTCCTTGGCGAACACACCGAACGTCGTTACCAGCATCATCCCCAGCAACCACGGCACGCGATGCCAGCCGCCGGCCATGCCGCAGGCCGCCAACGCCAACGCCGCCATGACCACGAGAACCGTCAACACCGCCAGCGGCGACAGGGCGAAGTCGCGCAACTTCCAGACAATCGCCCCGGCCACCGCCAGATACAGTACCGCCATCACCGAATCCCACAACGTCGCCGTGCCCGGCTTGCTCGAGCCGGTCGTGCTGCGCGTGTAGAACAAGAGCCCGGCCAGCACCGCCAACGCCGCGAATTGATCGCCGCGCCCGATGATATTCGTCACAGATTCCGTGTTGACCGGATGCACGGCGAACAGCGCGCCGACGAAAAATGCCGGCCACACGTTGTTCATCAGGACCATCACCATGAAGTACACCAGGCACGCGTTCACCCAATGCAGGAGGAAATTGATCCAGTGATAGCCGGCCGCCTGGTCTTTGTTCCCGAAGACGGCGTAGTTCACCCAGTACGACAGCGTCGTCAATGGCCGGTAGAGCCCGCTGACCGCCTTCGGCCACCAGTAATCTTGCGTGAAGATCTGCCGGAGATTCTCCTTCGTGATCTTCGTGTCCTGCGGCGTCTCGAAGCTGAACATCCGCAGCCGGGGGTCTTCGAGGATGATGAACTTGTTGTCGAGCGCGAAGCCGGTCGTGAACGAGTTCGCATACGTCAGCAACACCACCGTCCCGAGCACCAGGATGACAGCGAGATGAAACCGCAGTCCGATCGGGGTCCACAACCGCAGCTTGGCGGGTGGCTCCGCCGGCAGGGGTGTCGCCGGGGCGGTAACGGGTTGTTGAGCGTTAGCTTCCATCGAAGTGTTTGGGAATAAGCAGCCTGCTTGCCGTCTCATTCCCGTCGGGGCGGCAGTGTGTCAGCCAGCCCCGGGATTGTCAAAACGAGAGTAGCCAAAATTTCCGTTGCGTCAGTTCCGCAGTTTCCCTACTGTGCCGTGGACGTTTTTGACCAAGGAGCCGAGTCACGATGCTCGAAAAAATCCTAATTCCGACTGACCTGTCGACGGAATCCAACTCCGTTTTCCCGTATGCGGTCACGCTTGCCCAAGTGTTCAACAGCCGCCTCTACCTCGTCCACGTCATGCATCCCGACGAGGCCAAGGAGCCGGAGCGCCTTGTCGATTTTCCCCGCCTCAGCCGGTTCTTCGCGGCGGAACGCAATGAACCTGACCTGCCGCCTCTCGCCGCGACCGTGCCGGTTGGAAAAGTTTACCGCTACCACGACGACCCCGAGGAAGTTGTCCTCGACTTTGCCAAGCGCAAAGCCATCGACCTCCTCTGCATCGCCACCACGCCCGGCAACAGCGGCCTCACGTCTTGGATCACCGGCAACATGGCCGACCGGCTCCTCAAGAAATCCCGTTGCTCCGTCTTCTGCGTCCGCGGTCGGCCCATTCGCGAGAAGGACTGGAAGCGCCCCCGCTTCAAACACATTCTCCTCCTCACCGAACTCGGCGCCCGCGGTGCCACGCCGTTGCTGAAAGCGCTCCCGTGGGCGCATACCTTCAACAGCATGCTCCACATTTTCCCGATGTTGCTCGACGACAGCGAACCCTCCCCGGATTCCAGCCCGCTTCGCGAAATCACCCGCATCAACCCGGCCCAGACCAACGTCCTGCTGTTCGCGCATCCCAGCCGGCAGAAGCGCAACCTGCTCAGTTTCGTGAAGCGCAACCAAATCGACCTGATCATCATGCCGCCGCGTGCCAGGTCTGAACTTTCGCTGCCGTTCTTTGGCGACATCATCAACCAATTACTCGACGAGACCGACAGCCCTGTCCTGCTCCTGCGCTGAGAAAATCCGTTCTAGAGCCCGGCGCTGTCCTGCCGGGAATGCCAGCCGTTTCAAATCCGCCCGGCAAATCCACCGGCCCCGCAAGTCGTCCGGCCCCGCAGCCACCACCCGCAACGTGATGCGCTGGTTCATGATCGTGTAACGCAAGCGGAACAACTCCCGGCCGTTCGCCACTTCCGGCAATTCCCACATCCCCGCCAGCGGTCCGGTTGGCGGTCGTTGCCGAACCAAGACCCGGCCGCCATCCCGCACCGCCGCGGCTGTCACTGTCACGTCCTTCAGTCGCGTCGGTCGGCCCCGGTTCGGCAACGTACCGCCAGGCGCCTTGCAGACGCGCCGCAGCGGACATTCCTGGCATTTCGGGTTGGCCGGCAGGCAAACGAGCGCGCCCAATTCCATCATCGCCTGGTTGAAATCCCCGGCCCGCGAGGCCGGCATCAACTCCTGCGCGAGCGCAAACATCCGGTCGAGCGTGGCCGGCTTCTTCACGTTGTCCCGGATTCCAAACACTCGGGCCAGCACCCGGGCCACGTTGCCATCCACCACCGGCACGCGCTCGTCGAATGCGATGCTCGCAATCGCCGCCGCCGTGTACCGGCCGATGCCCGGCA
>OMJI01000097.1 GCA_900299315.1 Verrucomicrobiota bacterium
AAACTGCTCCGCCTGTTGACACCCTTCTCCGCGCCCGGTACTATGCGCCGCGGTTGCAACGGGGACGATTAGCTCAGTTGGCTAGAGCGCTTCCTTGACATGGAAGAGGTCACAGGTTCAAGTCCTGTATCGTCCACCATCCTTCGCTCGCAGCATGGTTAAGTAATTCAAAGGAGATCTCATCATGGCACTCAAAGTTGGCGACAAGGCACCGGATTTTTCACTCACCGTCAAAGCGGCTGACGGACTCAAAAAACTCAAGCTCAGCGACAATGCCGGGAAGAAGAACACGCTGTTGCTCTTCGTCCCGATGGCGTTTACCGGGGTTTGCACCAAGGAATTTTGCGAGATCAGCGCGGGTCTCGGCCAGTACACCTCCCTCAACGCCGACGTCTGGGGCATCAGCGGCGACAATCCGTTCGCGCAGGAAGCTTGGGCGACGAAGGAGAAAATCACGCTCCCGTTGCTCTCCGATTACGACCACAAAGTCGCCACGGCCTACGGCGTCGCCTACACGGCCTTCCTCCCGGCCAAAGGCCTCGACATGGGCGGCGTGCCGAAACGCAGCGCCTTCGTCGTCGACAAAGCCGGTGTGATTCGCTACGCGGAAGTGAACGACGATCCCGGCAAGCTGCCGAATTTCGACGCGATCAAAGCCTGCCTCGCGCAGTTGAAATAGCGACTCACTCCCGACCGGGGTGGAGTCCGAACTGGATCAACTTTTCCCGCATCGTCGGCCGCGAGACACCGAGCCACTTCGCGGCTTTCGCTTGGTTTCCTTGCGCGAGTTGGATTGCCTGGGCGTACAGCTCGCGCTCCATGGCGGCGGTCAACTCTGCGTGGACGCTGTCGGATTCCCCACGCGCGGCGCGGCCGAGTAGTTCACTGACGTACGCCGTGAGCGTCTGCGTCGCGCCCGGCAACGGCGCGCGGGCTTGGGAATGGGCTTGCCGGACTTCCTCCAAGCCGAGCGTGTTGGTGCGGGTCAGCAGCAACGCGCGGCGGACGACATTCTCCAACTCGCGGATGTTACCGGGCCACGGCTGTTGTTGCAGGTAATCCACCGCTTCGGCGGTCGCGGTCGCGTTGGCCACGCCCAACTCGCCGCCGTGCCGCTGCAGGAAGTACCGGACCAAGGCGGGGATGTCCTCCCGGCGTCGCCGCAGGGCCGGTAGCTGGACCACGGCGACATTCAGCCGGTAGTAGAGGTCTTCGCGAAATTGCTTCTCCGCAATCGCCGCCTCCAAGTCCCGATGCGTCGCGGCAATCACGCGCACATCCACCGGCAACGTCTCCCGGCCGCCGAGCCGCTGGATGGTTTTCTCCTGCAACACGCGCAACAACTTCGCCTGCGTACCGAGCGTCATATCGCCAATCTCATCGAGGAAGATGGTCCCGCTGTTCGCCTGTTCGAACCGGCCAATCCGCCGCGCGGTCGCGCCAGTGAACGCGCCCTGCTCGTGACCGAAAAGTTCGCTCTCCAGCAGCGTCTCGGGAATCGCGACGCAGTTGACCACCACAAACGGTCGCCCGACCCGGTCGCTGTGCTGGTACAACGCGCGGGCGACGAGTTCCTTGCCGGTGCCGGTCTCACCCCGGATCAGGACGGTGACCGGCTTCGTCGCGAGCCGGCCGATTTCCTTGTACACGTCCTGCATCGCGCGGCTTTCGCCGATGATGGTGTCTTGCCCGGTCGCGCCGCTGCCGACCGCCACCTCCGCCGAAACCAACCGGCTGCCGACGACGGCCTTGTGGACGAGTTCGAGCAGCTCACCGGGATCGAACGGCTTGAGCAAATAATCGTACGCGCCGAGCTTCGTGGCTTCGATGGCCGTCTCGGTGGTGTGATGGGCGGTCATCAAGATGATTGGCAGGTTCGGCTTGGCGATGTGAAGTTGCCGGATCAAATCGAGCCCGGCTTTTGCGTCGAGCGGACTGGCGCCCGGAAGTTGCAGATCGGTGATCACCACGTCGAACGGCACGCTCGTGGCCCGCGCCAACCCGCTGCTGGCCGTGCCGGTGGTCTCGACGAGGTAGCCTTCGAGTTGGAAGACGTTCTGGAGCGACATCGCCAGCGATTCGTCGTCCTCGATGATCAAGATGTGCGGGGCTGGTTTCATGGGTTGTGCACCGGCAGGCTGACGCGGAACGTCGTCCCGCGTCCGGGCTCAGTCTGGAAATCCAATTTGCCGCCGTGCCGCTCGACGATGCCGGCCGCGATGGACAAGCCGAGGCCGGCACCCCCGGGCTTGGTGCTGAAGAACGGCTCGAACAACCGGCGTTGCACGGCGGGTGGAATACCGGGCCCGTTGTCCTCCACTTCCAAAAGGACCCGCTGCCGGTCGAGCCGGCCGCGCAACCGGATCAGACCGCCGGTGCCGCAGCTTTCCGCCGCGTTCTGCACCAAGTTGATGAGCACTTGCTTGAGCTGATGCGCGTCGCCGAACAACGGCGCGTCCACCACCTCGGCCAGTTCGAGCGTCACGTTCTGGCGCTCGCACGCCGGGCGGAGCAGCGAACAGACCTCCTCCAGCAAGGGCCGGCTCGTCATCACGACCCGCGTTGGTTCCGCGGGCCGGGCGGTGGCGAGGAAGTCCCGCACGATCCGGTTGAGCCGGTTGATCTCGGCACGGATGACGCCGGCATCCTCCAACTCCGGTGACCCGCGCGGCAACGCGCGTTCGAGCGTGAAAAGCCGGGCACTGATGGCGGTCAGCGGATTGCGAATCTCGTGGGCGACCCCGGCCGCGAGCTGGCCGAAATGCGCGAGCTTCTGCTGGTTCTCGATGACGACTTCGCTGGCGCTCAGGCGTTGGCGCAACGGGGCCACGATCCGCCGGTAGCCGATGACCACCAGCCAGATCACCAACCCGCCGAGCGTCAGCACCAGCGCAATCATCAACTGGCGCAACCAGCCAAACCATTGCCGGGAGCCCGTCAGGAAAAGATCAATCGCCCCGGCTTGCGAGCGCGCTTGGGTGGCCATCTGGCGAAGGACGTCCGCTTTTCCCTCAGCCGCTTCCTCGATTTCCTCGGTCACGACGAGGCCGGCACCCATCACTCCGCCGAGTCGCTGGCTCTCCCTGAGGTAAGCGTCGGTCGCCTGCTGCAACTCCGCGAGCGTCGCGACGAAATCCACCGTCATCCCGATGGGGCGGACGAGGATGAGCTTGCCCTTGGTGACGGTGGCTTGCTTGGTTTCGAGCCATTTGCGGAAGGTCCGGCTGGCGAGTTGAAACCGCTGCCAGGCGGCGGCATCGCGCCGCGTCGCGACGGCGACGAGGTCGGTGTGGGATTGGGCGAGGAACATTTCCACTTGCTCGGCAATTTCGTTGAACTCGCGCTGCACGGGGGTGAGCGTCAGGGGGATGCGATCCACTTCCTGCACGATGCGGAACGCATGCCACGCGGCCCACCCGGTCAGGATGGTTAGCAGAAACAGAACCAGCTCGAGCCAGCGCCCGCGGCCACGGCCATTCGAGTGAACCCGGTCAGTCATGCAGTGGTCACCGGTTTGCCAGCGGTGGCAACTCCGTTGCCACTCGGCGCGTCGCAGAAATCGGAGCAGGTGAAGTTTTTCGAGGGAAACTCGCGATTCTCATGTTGCAGATCTGCTTGGCACATCCATTGCAAATGCGGTGCCGCCAGTTAACAAGGAGCTACGCCAAACTGCAATCACGGACTGCATGAAAACCTCCCGCGCCACGACGCGCGCCTCCCGGCTCACATTCCTCCTCGCCTTCACCGCGCAATTCCTGCCGCTCGGTCGCGCCCGGTCGGAAGACCACGTCGATTACAAGTTCGAGTACTACATCGAGGACAACAACCGGATCAAAATCCAGACCCACGGCCTGCTCTTCGAGAAGGAACTTTCAGCCAACCTCTCGCTCAAGGGCGAGTACGTCTACGACGGGATCTCCGGCGCGACGCCCACCGGCGCGCCGCCGCCCATCGGCTCCTCGCAGGTCGTCACGACGCACATGGAAGATGTCCGCAATGCCGGCTCCCTCGAACTGGCGGCCAAGCTCGGCAATCACACGCTCACGCCGCAAATCTCCTACAGCACCGAGAGCGATTACGACTCGCTCGGCTTCGCCATCAACGACGCGATCGATTTCAACCAGAAGAACACCACGCTCCTGCTCGGCATCTCGCAGACGCTCGACAAGATCCAGCCGAAGTTCTGGACCTCCGCCAAACACAAGGACAGCACCGACGCGATGGTCGGCGTCACCCAGTTGCTCGACCCGCGCACGATCCTGCAGGTCAACTTCACGCTCGGCTATTCGAGCGGATATCTCGCCGACCCCTACAAAGCAGTGCGGTTCGACGGCTACCCGGACCCGAACAGCGTGTTCCCAGAAAAACGCCCCGGCGAGCGCACGAAGGAAATCATCTTCCTCTCGCTGACGCATTACTTCGACAAACCCAACGCTAGCCTCGAAGCGTCCTACCGGTTCTATCACGACTCGTTCGACATCTTCAGCCACACGGTCGGGCTGGCGTGGCATCAGAAAATCGGCAAGCACCTGATCATCTCGCCGCTGTTCCGGTACTACGACCAGACCGCGGCGGACTTCTACGGCGTGCGCTTCCCCGGTGACCCGTCGGACCCCGAATCGACAATCCCGATCCCGAAATACTACTCCGCAGACTACCGGCTCTCGTCGATGCACACCTTCACCTACGGCGTCGAGGCCGAGGCCATCATCAAGGAATGGCTCCACCTCAACGCCGCCTACAAACGCTACACGATGCACGGCGACGACGGCGAGACGCCCGCCAGCGCTTATCCCCAAGCCCACATCTTCACTGTCGGAGCGCGGATATGGTTCTGAGCACCGACCTCGTCCACGAACGCATCCTGCAATCCGTCCGCGAGACGGCGTCCGACGGCTGCACCAAGCTCGCGTTTCAGGCGATGGGGACGCAGTGCGAGATCACGTTCGTCCCACCGGCTCCGGCGCAGGCGAAGGAATTCAAACGCGCTGTACTCCGGTGGGTCGCGGAGTTTGAGGCGAAATACTCCCGGTTCATCACCACGAGCCTGATCGGCCAAATCAACGCCGCCGCCGGTAAAGAGTGGGTGGCCGTCGACGCCGAGACCGACCGGCTGTTCACACTCTGCGGCGAGTTGTACGCGTTCACCGGCGGTGCCTTCGACCCGACCGCCCTGCCGCTCCTGAAAGTCTGGAATTGGAAAGCCCAACCGCCCGTCCTCCCTTCCGCCGACGTCATCAACGCCGCGCGGAACCTCACCGGCTGGCACAAAGTCCAACGCCAGCCCGGCGCCATCTTCCTTCCCGAAGCCGGCATGGGGCTTGACCTCGGCGGCATCGGCAAGGAATACGCCGTCGATTGTGCCGCCGAGCTGGCGCGCAACCACGGCATCAACCACGTGCTCGTGGATTTCGGTCACGACGTCCTCGCCCGCGGCCAACCGCCGCACAAACCGGCCTGGCACATCGGCCTCGAAGACCCGCGGCACCCGGGCACCTGCTGGACCGGCATCGCGGCGCGCGACCTTGCCGTCGCCACCTCCGGCAACTATCTCCGGCAATTTGAAATCAACGGCCGCCGGTACGGTCACATTCTCGACCCGCGCACCGGCTACCCGGTCAGCAACGATTCCGAATCCGTCACGATCCTCGCCCCGAGTTGCACCGTGGCCGGGGCGCTGTCCACCACCGCTTTCATCCTCGGCGCCGAGGCCGGGCTTCGTCTCATCGAATCCCATCCCCAAGCCGACGGCTGCATCATCACCCGCAGACAACACCACGAAACAAGGAGATTCCATGCGTATGTCACCCGCTAAACTGCTCGCGCTCGCCCTCGTCGGCACCGCGCTTCACGTCCACGCCGCCGCGCTCAAAGTCGGCGACCCGTTTCCCAAGCTGCCGGAGACGCCGGCCGGCAAGGTCGTCATCGTCGATTTCTGGGCGAGCTGGTGTAACCCGTGCAAGTCATCGTTCCCGGTGCTGGAAGAGTTGCACCAGAAATACGCCGACCGGGGCGTGGTGATCATTGGCGTCAACGTCGATGACAAACGCGCCGAGATGGAGCAGTTCCTCAAGGAGCACAAGGCGACTTTCCCCATCGTCCACGACGCCGACAAACATCTCGTCGCCGCTGCTGACATCGCCACGATGCCGACCTCGTTCATCCTCGACGGCACCGGCCACATCCGCGCGATTCACAACGGATTCCACGGCGACAAGACCAAACAACAGTACATCACCGAAATCGAATCGCTCCTCAAATGAAATCCAAAGGTCATCACACGCTTGGAGGGCGCGGCTCCCGCCGCGCCGCCTTCAGCACACCGGCGACACCAACGGCGCGGCAGGAGCCGCGCCCTCCACGGTGGCGGAACGCGCTAGCTCTGCTAGCCATCCTCGTGACCGCCGGTTGCACCAACGTCAAACCGTGGGAGCGCAGCGTGCTCGCCGATTACACGATGCGGGCCGACCGCGATCCGCTCGCGATGAAGAACTCCGAGCACGTCTGGTTCTCCCGCGAGGCTGCCTCGGGCGGACGCGGGGTCGGCGGGGGCGGTTGCGGCTGCAATTAAACCCATGAAGACCATCCTCTGCGCACTCTTGTTGGCGGCGACCGGCTACGCCGAGAATCCATTCCGCGTCACGCCGCACCTCGAAGCCGGTGGCCAAGTGCGGGTCGAGTTCGTCGTCCCGACCGGGCTGCATCTCTACGCCGACAAGCTCGGGTTTGAAATCGATGACCAGCCGGTCCGTTTCACGTTACCCACGCCGGTAATGAGCGACGGCAAGGCGGTGTACACCCAGTCATTCACCGCCCGCTACCAAGCCGGCACGCCGCCGGGGAAGCTCATCGTCCGCTACCAAGGCTGCGACGACGCGAATTGCTTCTTCCCGCAGACCGAGACGTTCACGTTCGGTAAGACCACCGCCCCGGTGATTCCCGTCGCGTCACAGCCCACCGGTGAATGGCGCACGTTGGCCGACAAATTCACCGTCACCGCCCGGGCCAGCGGTTACCTCAGCGAGAACGATTTCCTCCGGTTCCTATCGCAGCATGAATCCGCCGCGACCGCCGCCGCCAGTTGGGGCCTCTTCGCCACGCTGGTGTTGACGCTGCTCGGTGGTGCCGGGCTGAACCTCACGCCCTGCATCCTGCCGCTCATCCCGATCAACCTCGCCATCATCGGCGCCGGCACCCGGGCGGGTTCGCGGCGGCGTGGCTTCGCGCTCGGCGGAATGTACGCGGCCGGCATGGCGTTGGCGTACGGCGGGCTGGGCATCATCGTGGTGCTCACCGGGGCGAAGTTCGGCACGCTCAACTCGTCGCCGTGGTTCAACCTCGGCATCGCGGTCATCTTCGTCGTGCTCGCGCTGGCGATGTTCGACAAGTTCACAATCGATCTCTCCCGGTTCCAAGGCCGGGCAGCCACCGGCGGCGAACCGAAAAGCAGTTTCGTCGTCGCCTACACGATGGGCTCCGTCGCCGCGTTGCTGGCCGGGGCCTGCGTCGCCCCGGTCGTGATCTCCGTGCTCGTGCAGGCCACCACGCTTTACAACCGCGGGCACACCGTCGCGCTGGCGCTGCCGCTGTTGCTCGGCGTGGGGATGGGGTTGCCGTGGCCGTTTGCCGGCGCGGGCTTGTCGTTCCTGCCCAAGCCGGGCGTCTGGATGACCCGCGTGAAATACGCGTTCGGCGCAATGATCGCGCTGTTCTCGCTCTACTACGCCGGCCTCGCCTACCACGCATTCCGCGCGACAGGCCCGGCCACCGCGGGTGACGCGACGCGTCAACTCGCCGTCGCGCTCGCCGAGTCGCAACGAACGGGCAAGCCGGTGTTAGTCGATTTCTGGGCGAGCTGGTGCAAGAACTGTTCGGCGATGGAACACACGACGTTCCGCGCCGCGTCGGTGCAGCAACAGCTCGCGCAATTTGTGCAGGTCAAGCTACCGGCTGAGCGTCCCAACGACCCGGCCATGAAGGAAATTCTCGATTATTTCGGCGCGCTCGGTTTGCCGACGTATGTCGTGCTGACGCCGCGCCCCACTGAAGTCAGCCAATTAAACTAGCAAAGGAGTCACATGAAGCACGCACGAGTCACGTCGCTCGTCCTGGCCGCGTTGTTGCAGATTGTCCCGGTCTGCCGGGACGCCATTCTTTCGCTGATCCCCGATGCGCCTCAACTGGCGATTGTGTTCCGTTGGATTGTCGGCTTTGGCGTCTACGGCGCGTACAACGCCGTCTCCGGCGCCTCGACCGTCATCACCAGCCCGACCACGGCCACGGCGACCAACGGCGTGCCGTTCACCTACCGGATCACGTGCGGACCGGAAGTGCCCAACACCTTCAACGCCTACCCGCTCCCGGCGGCGCTCACCGTCAACACCACGACCGGCCGCATCACCGGCACGCCCACCACCAACGGCGTCTTCGCCATCACCATCGTCGCGTCCGACAACAACATCCCCAGCCACACCACGTCCGCTACTCTCACGCTGACCGTCGTGCCCGGTGTTGTCGCCGTGGCGCCCGCCATCACGGCGAACCCAACCAACCTGACCATCACCGCCGGCAACGCCGCAACATTCAACGTCACCGCCACCGGCACCGCACCGCTGAGCTACCAGTGGAAATTCAACGGTGGCAACATTACCGGCGCAACGAGCGCAAGCTACTCCATCGCCAACGCCCAAGCAGGTAATGCCGGCAGCTACTCAGTGGTCGTCAGCAACTCTGCCGGCACCGCGACGAGTTCTGCCGCCACGCTCACCGTCAACCCGGCACCCGTCGCGCCCGCCATCAGTGCCGGCCCAACCAACCTGACCGTCACGGCCGGTAACGCGGCGAGCTTCAGCGTCACCGCCACCGGCACTGCGCCGCTCAGCTACCAATGGAAATTCAATGGCGGCAACATCGTCGGCGCCACCGGCGCCAGCTACACCATCGCCAACGCCCAAGCCGGTAACGCCGGTAGCTACTCCGTCCTGGTCAGCAATGTGGCCGGTAGTGTCACTAGCGCAGCGGCGAATCTGACTGTCAACCCGGCACCGGTTGCACCAACCATCAGCGCTGGGCCAACCAACCTGACCATCACCGCCGGCAACCCGGCAACCTTCAGCGTCACCGCTACCGGCACAGCGCCGATGAGCTATCAGTGGAAGTTCAACGGCAGCGACATCACCGGCGCGACAGGCACGAGCTACACGATCGCGAATGCGCAGGCCGGTAACGCCGGTGGCTACTCTGTCCTCGTCAGCAACGTGGCAGGGGCCGTCACCAGCGCGGCGGCGAGTCTCACCGTCAACCCGGCCCCGGTCGCACCGAGCATCACAGGCCAACCGGCCAACCAATCGGTCGTTGCGGGCGGTGCCGCCTCGTTCAGCGTCACGGTCACCGGCACCGCGCCGCTCTCGTACCAGTGGCGCTTCAACGGCGCGAACATCCCCGGGGCCACCAGCGCTTCCTACGGACTGACGAATTGCCAGACGAACCAGGCCGGCACCTATTCCGTGCTCGTCAGCAACTCCGTCGGCACCGCGACGAGCAACGGTGCGACGCTCACCGTCACCCCGGCCGCCGTCGCCCCGAGCATCACCACGAGCCCGACAAATCTGACCGTGACCGCCGGCAGCGCCGCCACCTTCAACGTCGGCGCCAGCGGCACGGCGCCGTTGACATACCAGTGGAAGTTCAACGGCGGCGATATCACCGGCGCGACGGGCGCGAGTTACACCATCGCCAATGCGCAGGCCGGTAATGCCGGCAGTTACTCGGTCGTCGTCAGCAACTCCGTCGGCACCGCAACCAGCGCGGCAGCGAGTTTGACCGTCAACGCCGCGGTCGCGCCCAGCATTACGAGTCAACCGGCCAACCAAACTGTCACGGCAGGCAACCCGGCCACCTTCAGTGTTGCCGCGAGCGGCACAGCGCCGATGAGTTATCAGTGGAAGTTCAATGGCGGCGACATCACCGGCGCGACGGGGACGAGCTACACCATCGCCAATGCGCAGGCCGGTCATGCCGGTAGTTATTCGGTCGTCGTCAGCAATGTGGCCGGTGCGGTCACGAGTGCGGCGGCGAGCTTGACGGTCAACCCGGCACCGGTTGCGCCCAGCATCACGAGCCAACCGGCTGGCCAAACCGTCACCGTCGGCGGCGACGCGTCGTTCAGCGTCACTGCCAACGGCACCGCGCCGATCTTTTATCAATGGCGGCGCAACGGCGTGAACCTTGCCGGGGCGACGTCCGCCTCGCTGGCGTTGAGCAACTGCCAGACAAACCAAGCCGGGACGTACTCGGTGATTGTGTCGAACTCCGTCGGCTCGGTGGCCAGCAGCGGCGCGCTGTTGGCGGTCGATGTGCCCACGACGCCGTTCTCGCTGACGATTACCGGCCAAGGGAACGTGACGCCGAACCTGAGCGGCCAGAATCTCGTGATTGGCGCGAACTACACGATCACCGCGGTTCCGCATGCCGGGAACGGGTTCGCGGGTTGGAGCGGCTCGCTGACCGGCACAAACGTGAGCCTGACGTTCACGATGCAACCCGGGCTGGCGTTGACCGCGGCGTTTCAGCCGGTCATCTCGACCAACGTCACCGGCTCCTACTGCGGCCTCTTCTACGAGGGTGCCGGGGCGCGCTATGAGACCGCCGGCTTGGTGGAAATGACGGCCCGCAATGGGCGCGTGATCGGCGCGCTGAAGATCGGCGCGAGCCGGTTCGCCTTCCGGCAGCAACTCGACGCGACCGGCGCCGGCAGCGCCATCGCCCGCGCCGCAGCCCAGGCGCCGTTGACGGTGAATTTGCAGGCCGACCTGACGAATTCCGCGAGCGTCATCACCGGCATTGTGAGCAATGGTCTCTGGCAATCGAACCTGCTCAGCGATCAGGCGAGCACGAACCGGCCGTGTGGCTTCGCCGGCACGTATCAGGTTCCGATACCGGACACGTCCGGCACGGCGTCGAACTTCTTCCTGACGGCGCGGGTCACCACCCTCGGTCGGGTGATGTTGAATGGCCGGCTGCCGACCGGGGTTCTCGCCCGTCAGACGACGCGAGTGTCACCCGACGGTGTGTGGCCGTTGTACGTGCCGTTCAGGGATGGTCACGCGTTGATCGGCTGGGTCACGTTGCAGGATCCGGTGACAGGCAGCGTGGACGCCGACATCCACTGGCTGACGCGCGGCGCGCCTTAATTCGGCCGGTGGGTGGGCTTGTTCAGGAGGGGCAGGCCGACTTTGTCGGCGAGCTCGTGGAATTCTTCGCGGGAAATCGTGTCGAGCGTCTGGCCCTTTTTCTTGAGGTGCTCGTTGAGCTTGATCGCCTTTTCCTGCATGACGCCGTGGGTTTCTTCGCTGCCGCCAACGAGGTGGAAGTTTTCGCCCTTGGTGACGCGGAGGTGGCCGTCCTTGTTGTCGAGGCCGAGGCCGAGGAGTTTGGCCGGTTTCTTCTTCGCCGCGCCCTTGTTTTTCTTCGTCATCGCGCGGGACGGTAGCAGAGGGTACCGGCAAAGGCAACGGCACCAAGATTTCGTTGCGCCCGCGTCGCGGCTGTGGGATAAGCCGCGACCATGAAACCAGTACGCGTGGCAGCGGATCGTTGGAACTTCGAGGTGACGGGGACCGGGCAGTTCATCACCCCGCTCGGTGGCAACATGCTCAACGACGAGCATCCCGGGCAGAGCACGTTGTTCCGGCATTTCGACGCGAAGGATTGTGACCACCGGTTCGGCGTGATGGCGGAGCTCGGCTTGAACTGCCTCCGGCAGGCCATCGGCGTGAATGAGGTGTTTGATGCGAAGACCGGGCTGAAGGCCGCCGGGTTGAAGAATTGGGACACGTTCATCGGCCTCGCCGAGAAGCACGGCATCTACCTGATGCCAGTCGGCGGCTACATCGGCAGCAACGACTGGTTCGACGTCGAGTTGCTCGCCGACAACGGCAAAGCGCTCGATGAATCGTGCGCGTTCTGGGAAAAATTCGTCGGCCACTACGCCGGTCATCCCGCCATCTGGGCGTGGGATTTGCGCAACGAGTTGCTCTACTGGAACCGTCCCCACATGACCACGCCCGGCAGTCCTGACGAGTTGCGCATCGACGCCATGATCAAGGACGCGTGGCCACAATGGCTCGAAACCCGGTACGGCACGGTCGCGGCGATGAATCGCGTTTATGGCTCCAACTACGCGAGCTTCCGCGAAGTCCCGGGCTCCGTCGGTTTCCTCGAAAAGCCCTACGACATCGGCGCCTACGATTTCCGCAATTACCTCAACGACCGGGGCTACGGCTGGTGCAAGCGCCAGTGCGACGTCATCCGCGCTGCCAGCCCGGACCACATGATCGTGTCCGGCAACAACGGCTGGCTCTCCCCGGACCAGGATCTCTGGCTCGCCAATGGCTTCCACAACCGCGCCATCCACGAGCTCTTCGATTTCGTCTCCCACCATCCCTACCCCGCGTGGCAGGCTGTCCCCGGCGGACGGGGCGACCCGCTCGACGGCGGCGAGCCGTTGCAATATTGGCTCAGCTGCTGCGTTGGCATGTCGCGGCTGGATTACTACGGCAAACCGGTGGTCATCCAGGAATTCGGCTGGTACGGCGGCGGCACGTCCAAATTCCTCTGCGACCTTCCCTACCGGAGCGAGCAGGAACATGCCGACTACACCCGCGCCCTCACCGACGCGCTCATCCCCCACGTCAACGGCTTCGTCAACTGGCCGACGATGGACATGCCGGCCTCGGTGGACATCTCCAATCACGGCGGCATTTTCACCCACGACGGCAAACGCAAGGCCCTCGCGAAAGTCTACGAAGACCTCATCCAGCGCCTCAACGGCCAGCGCCAAGTCCGCGCCCGCGCAACGACGACGCTCACCTATTCGCTCCTCGGCCTCTACACCTGCCGGAAGTATCAGGACGACATGTGGGACAAAGTCCACGAAGTCATCCGCGACGGCGGCGTACCGGACTTTCGTTTCATCTGAAGCTACCGGAACAAGATCGTTCCGAAGTTCTGGTGATCGTGGAAATTACCGGCCGTTGCCGGGCACCACGCCCATTGCGAGGGGACGCCCACGTCGTAATCAATCCGGTAGATATTCGCGCGCCAATGGTCGCCGCGGCGCGGTCGGGACCGGCCCACTCCGATCAGTAAATCAAATGGGATGAAGAACTCGGCCGTCCAGCCGGTCACGGTCGCCTGCGACTGCTTCGGCCCGCCGCGCACCTGTGAGGCGTGACGCGTGCGGCGGCTGCCGGTGTAATGCCACGGACGCCAGCCGCAGAAGCTCCCGGCATCGTTCGGCACGAGGATCGGCAACTCGTAATTCAGCGGTGAGATTTCGTACTCGAAGTACAGCGGATGACGCACGTCCGTCCAAAGGAACACCTCGATGACATCTTCCCGAAATAAATCCGCGAAGTCCTCCATCAACGTGCATGTCAGCTTCTGGTCCTCGGCATCCGTGAGGAAGTAAATCCCGGTCGTGGAATAAAGAATCTTGGCCCGTGTCGCGTACCGGCTCAGCCCCTGCCCCACGCGGGCCAACGGCTGCCAGACCGCCCGGTCCCAAGCCGGGTTGGTTCCCGCGCCATCCAATTCAAAATCTGCGACCTGCCCAATCTCCACTTTCGTCAACGTGCTCATCGGGATGAGTCACCTGAAGATTTCAGCGAAGAACTGCTGCATGTCGGCCCACGAACGCCGGTCGGCCTTCTCGTTGTAGGCAACGCCGGGAATGCCGAACTTGCCTGACTGCGGATTGGTGAAGCTGTGCAGGGCGCCGCCGTAATAAATCATCCGCCAATCCGCACCGGCCTCGCGCATCTCTTGCTGGAACGCCGCGATCTCGGCCGGCGACTCGAATGCGTCATCGGCGCCGTGGCAGACGAGAACCTTGGCCTTCACCTCACCGGCCTTGGCGGGCAGCGGCGTCGCCAGACCGCCGTGGAAACTCACCACCCCGGCCACGTCCGCGCCGCTCCGCGCCAATTCAAGGACCGACGTGCCGCCAAAGCAATAACCAATCGCGGCAATCCGGTGGGCATCCACCAGCTTCTGCTGTTGCAACACAGCCAATCCCGCCCGGATGCGACGCCGTCCCGCAACCCGGTCTTCCTTGAACTGGCCGGCGTGCTTGCCGGCTTCCTCGGCGGAGGTGGTGACAAACCCATCGCCGTACATATCCGCGGCGAAAGCGACATAGCCGAGCTTGGCGAGTTGCTCGGCGCGCGACTTGGCGTATTCGTTCAGGCCCCACCATTCGTGGATCACGAGCACACCGGGGCGCTTACCGGGCTTGGCATCGTCGTACGCGAGGTAGCCTTTCAGCGTCACGTCGCCATCTTTATATTCCACCGTCTCCGTCTTGACTGCCGCCTGTGCTACGCCTGCAATCAAGAGTGCCAAGAAGCACCACTTCATCGTCGTTCCTCCGTTTAGGTTTTGGGCCGTGAATCTAGCACGCGGACTTCTTTGAGCGAAGTCTCCAGTTTGATGCGCTGGAGCATCTCCGCCATGCTGTGGACCTCGAACCGGTTGGGCGAGATCTCCGTCTCGTCCTGGAACCGCGACCGGATCTGGTCCTCCAACTCCTCCCGGCGCGCGCCGTTGACCGGCGCAAAATGCAAAATCAACTCATCCACATCGAGCGGGTCGTCGTGGCGCTTGCGCAACTCGATCTGCCACTCGCCGACATCCGGCAGGTCATCGAGAATGTGCTGGAGCGTGTCGAAATTGACGAGCGTGCCCTTGATCTTGTCGAACTGCAGTTCCTTGCTGCTCGACGACCGGCCGATGTTGCCGACGATCCGCGGCACAGTCCGCCGGCAATACGGGCACGGCTCCCACGTGATGCCGCCTTCGACATAATCACCGGTCCGGTAGCGGATCACCACGCTGCCGCGGGCGTCGAGCGGCGTGTACACGAGCTCACCTGGTTGACCGTCGCCCTGCACCTCACCGGTGTCAGGGTCGATCACCTCAAACACGCCCATGTCCGGGAACAGATGATACCCGCTGCGTTCGCCGGGCGGCATCGGGCATTCGCCCCAGGCCATGCGCGCTTCCGTGAAACCATACGTCGTGCAAATCCGGACATCTTCCGCGCCCATCTCGCCCAGCAGGCTAACCATCTTCCGGCGCATGCCGGTCGGGCATTTCTCGCCGCCCAACACGATGCGCGTGACTTGTGGCCACCGCTTGCCGGCTTCGTGGGCCTGCCGGATGACGTGATAGACAAACGTCGGCATCCCGATGATGGCTTCCGGCTTCACTTGTTCGATGACCGTGATGTTGCCTTCCGTCCCCAGCACCTTGCCGCCGCCGGTGCCGACGAGGAACATGCCGAACTCGAATCCCGCAAACACCACCTGCCAAAACCCGAGATGCGGCGCGTAGGGAAACATGTTCACGCCGCGCATCTTGGGCGTCGCACCGAATGTCTGGATCAGCCGCGTCCCGGCTTCCCGCAGATTGTGCAGATCGTAGTCGGTGTAGACGAACGACACGCGCGCGGTGCTCCGCCCAGTCGTGGCCGTCAGGAAGATGGGGCGAAACTCGCGTTCAATCGACCGCTCCGCCGCGCTGCGTCCTTGAAACAACGCCTCGGCAATGACCCCGGGACGACGTTTGATGGCCGCCAGTTCCGGCGTGATGACAAACTCGCGCACCTTCTCCGGCGCGCCATCGGTCGGCAGCAAATCCAGCTTCGTGGTGAATGGGATCCGGCGCAAGTCAGCCACGGTCTTGATACGCCGGGGATCAATCCGGTGGTCGGCAAAGAGCTTTTTGTAATGCGGACTGAACGGCGCGACGACGTGGTTGATGAAATGATGCAGCCGGTCGTTTTGCTGCGCGCGCTGGACGTCGACCGGTATCTGGTCCCACTTCACGCGCGCACCAGCTCTTTCAACTGCGGCAGCACCATCGCCGCCGCGTCTTCCCCGCTGCGGATGTAACGCTCGGGATGATAAAAGTCATACCAGACAGCTTCCCGGGCCCGCGGGCGGATCACGATGTCCGCGTTGGCGCAGGCTTCCTCGGCCATGTGCGACTGCATCGCGTGCATCGCGCGCATGTAGATGTTGATGATGCTGGTGGGCGTGTCCACGAGAGTGCCCACCTCGTGGATTTTCTCGGTGCGCCGCTTCCACCAGTGCGACGGTACCGGCTCGGGCTGTTCCTGGGCGCGGCGTTTCATGTCTTCCACGTTGGGGATGGTGTTGACGGCGATGATCCGCGAGACCCCGGACCGTGTCAGCGTCGCGACCGGGACGGGATTCACGATGCCGCCGTCGATCAAGGTGTAACCATTGTTCTGCACGGGACGGAACACGCCGGGAATCGAGATGCTCGCGCGAATGGCGTCGATCAGTTTGCCCTGCTCGAACACGATTTCTTCCAGCGTGTTCAACTCGCTCGCCACGATCCGAACCGGGATCACCGTGTCTTCAAATGTCAGCTCGCCGACAATCTGCCGGAGAAAATCATACACCTTCATCCCTCGGATCATCCCCGAACCCGGGAACATCGGGTCAAGCAACCGGAGAAACGCCCGCTTCCCGCGCACCTGCGCCGCGATCTCCTCCATTTCATCGGCGGACTTGCCGCAGGCCCACGCCGCGGCAATCAACGCGCCCATGGAACTGCCGGCCACGACGTCCACCGCAATCCCGGCCTGCTCCAACACGCGGATCACGCCGATGTGCGCCAAGCCGCGCGCCGCGCCGCAACCGAGCGCCAGTCCCACCAGCACGTTGCCCAGTTCCCGCGCCAGCCGCCGCACCACGAAACTGTACGGCTCCATCGGCCGCCGCAAGACGTAAGGCTCCTCGGTCAACTCGCCGTTCGGAATCCACCGCAGCACGGCGGAGACCCGGCGCTCCAACACCTCCTCCGCTGCTGACACACAAGGCTGACCGGGCTCGCAGCCGGTGAGGATCACCTTCACCTTCGGCGGCATCGTCGGCGAACGCTCGCCGAGGTACCGGATCAGCGACCGGGTGCGTTTCCAGTGCTCCACCTCGTTGCGCGTGACGAGATAGATTTGATCGCATTGCAGCAAACACGCGTACACGGCCGGCGTGGTCTCGTTCGGCAACTCCACCAACACGTAATCGTATTTCCTCACCAAGCCGCCGAACAACGGCGCGAACAGCTCCGCCTCGCGCGCCTCGCCGGTCAGCGCCACGTCCAGCCGGTCGTAGCCAAATGCGGTGTGCGCGACCGGCATTTGCGCCGCCTGCGCCATCGACACGCCGCCTTCCCGGCTGCTCAAGTCGAGCAACATCACCGGCTCGCGCGTCTCCCGGGCGAGGCTCGCCACGAGGTTCACCGCCAAAGTCGTCTTGCCCGCCGCCGGCAATGCGCTGGCCAGCGCGATCACGGTGCTCCACTTCGCCCGGTCTTTCTCGAGCCGCAGTTCCTTGATCCGGTGCCCCATCCGCTGGAACACGCTCGCCGCCACGCGCGGATCACGGCGCACCACCGCGTCGAAATCGACCCGGGGGATTTTTAGCAGGACAGAATCGTTCAACGCCCGGACGTTAGACCAGTGCGTCTCGCCGGAGAGCAGCGGCATCTCGCCGAAGTAATCGCCATTGCAGTATGTCGCGAAGACGCGTTCGCGACCACTCTTCAATCGGGTGTACGCTTGCAGCCGACCGGACACCACCGCGAACAGGGCATCACCGGGGTCGTCCTCCTTTACGACGAGCTCTCCCTTCTTCACCGCGACGACCTCCGCCGCTTCCGCGAGCGATTTCGTCAACTCCTCCCCGAGCGTCGCGAGGAGCGGCACATTGCGAAGGACTTGGAGCTTGTCTTCCATCATCGCGGCCACCGCACTACAGACTAAAGCAACCCGTGAGCCGATTCAATGCGCCCGCAACTGCCGGAGCAACTGCAACGTCGTCCGCCCCACGATCTCCAAGCTGCGCGGGCTGAGCTTGTCGAGCGTGTCCTGGTCCGTGTGCCAGTAATCGTTCCGCCCGGGAGCGCTGCCGTATTCGAAATCAATCAGGTCCACCGCGGGAATGCCGGCTTGGAGGAACGGGACGTGATCATCGAGTATCTCCCCGTAGAAATAGGAAAAATACTGCCGGTAACCAAGCGTCTCCGCGGCGCGAAACACTTCGCCCAGCAAGTCACCACTACCGGAACTCGGCAGCGTCACGGTCAGGTTCGCATCACCCACCATATCGAGCAGGATCATCGCTTGGACCCGGTTCACCTGCCCCGCGGCCTTTAGCGACTCGACGAAATACCGGCTGCCCCACAAACCATCATCAGCCCGGTAATCCTCCATCGCTTCCTCGCCATCGAAGAAAACGAACCACAAGTTCGGCTGCCCGGCCAGCACGCGCGCCAACTCCAACAGCGCGCCGCTGCTCGAACCGCCATCGTTGGCGCCCACAAACCCCGGCAGAATCTTCGTGTCGTAGTGCGAGCCGAGAATGATGACCTGCCCCGCCGCGGATTTCGTCCGACACACCACATTGCGGAAGAGCACCGGCCCGCGCGGCGTACCGGCCCGAAATTCCTGAACCTCGACTTCCAGTCCCACCGCCTTGAGTTGAGACGCGATGTAGTCCGCCGACTGCCGGGCTGCGTCGCTGCCGCTGGGCCGGGGACCAAACGCGACGAGTTTGGTGACGTGCTGGAACGCATTCGTGCCGCTGAAACTCTCTGTTGCCGGGAACGGAACCGGTCGCGCACAGCCGGCCAGCAACAGCAGCGCGATGATCAGGGATTTGGCCATCGTTCCGCGAATGCGATGCGCCGCCCCAGCGACGGGTGATCGTGCAGCAGGTATTCGATGACCGGGTTCGGTTCGACGTCGGCGAGGTTTTGCTCGGCGAGTTTCTTCATGGCGCGGATGAAACCGTCGCGATTGCCGGTCAGCTCCAGCGCGGCCCGGTCGGCTTTCCATTCGCGCCAGCGGGAAAAGGCGTTGTTGACCGGCATCACGACCAACCCGAACGCGAACAGGCAAAGCGCCAGCAACGGGAACGCGCCGATGTCCGCCCGGTCGGCAAAGCCCAGGCGTTCCAGCCCGAGGCGAAGCCCGGCGTTGGCGACCCACAGCCCAGCAAAGGTCGTCAGCGTGCTCCACGCAATCATCTTGCTGATGTCGCCGTGCTTGTAGTGCGCCATCTCGTGGGCGAGCACGACCTCGATTTCGTCCTCGGCAAAATGGTCGAGCAATGTGTCGGCGAGGATGATGCGCTTGGTCTTGCCCAAGCCGGCGAAGGCGGCGTTGGCTTTCTTGGTTTTCTCGCTCATGCCCCACCGGTACACACCCAGCACGTTGGCGCCGACGCGTTCGGCGAGCGTGGTGAGCTTCTGTTTGAGCGATTCATTTTCCAGCGGCACGAGCTTGTAGAACAACGGCAAGATGAGCACCGGGTAAAGCGTCGAGAGCACGACCCCAAACAGCAGGAAGAAGACACCGGCTCCCGCCCACCACCAATCACCGGCTTGCCGCAGAAGAAAATACACCACGTCCAGCACCACCGCGCCGAGCGCCAAGTTAAGAGCGAGCGATTTCAACTCGTCTTTCGCCCAGCCGCTGAGCTTCTCGTTCGAGAGTCCGAACCGGTGTTCGAGGTAGAAGTCGCCAAAGAAGTTGAGCGGCAGGAAGAGCAGTTTCACGCCGACCAACGTCACCGCCGCGTAGAGCGGAACGTGCAGCCACGGATTACCGGCTACGCCGCGCGCCCAGCCGGCCAGTGTTGCCGACCATCCGGACAGGAGAAAGAAGATCAACGCTGCCGCCGAAAGGATGACGTCGACGAGATACAGCCAGTTGTGGATTGCTTCGTACCGCTTGGCGCGGGCTTGCTGGTCGTCAGAGGTTTTCAACACCCAACAATCCCAAGACGCGCGCCAGTTCGTCGTTGTTGTAGTATTCGATGACGATCCGTCCCTTGCCGCCCTTGTTGTGGCGGACGTTGATGCCGGTGCCGAACCGCTGCCGCAATCGTTCCTCGATCGCAATCACGTGCGGGTCCTTCACCGCCACGCCCAACACGCGCGGCTGGCCTTTCGCCAAGCCTTTGAGTTGCTCGACGAGTTGCTCCGTCTCGCGCACGGTCAGGCCTTGTTTCATCACTCGCTCGGCCACGAGCCGCTGTTCGTCCGGGATGGTGAGCCCGAGGATGGCTTTGGCGTGGCCGACCGTCAGCCGGTCACTGGCGATCCACGACTGCACTTCCTCCGGCAGGTCGAGCAGACGCATCGCGTTTGCGACGGCGGCCCGGCTCCGACCGACCTTCTCGGCGATCTGTTCCTGCGTGAGTTGAAATTGGGACGCGAGCTGCCGGTAGGCGCGGGCTTCCTCGATGGGGTTGAGGTCTTCGCGTTGGAGATTTTCGATGAGGGCAAGTTCGAGCACTTCCTGGTCGGTAGCCTGCCGGAGGATGACCGGCACAGACTGGAGACCGGCCTCGCGCGCGGCCCGCCAGCGCCGTTCGCCAGCAATCAACTCGTACCGGCCAGCGGCACCGGCCAGATGCCGGACGAGCAGTGGCTGGACGACGCCGCGTTGCTTGATGGACTCGGCCAGCTCGTGCAGTTCCTCCGCGGCAAATTCGGTGCGCGGTTGAAAGCGGCTGCGTTCGATTTGGTCGAGTGAGACCTGTTGGACCGCTTGCCCGAGGGGCATGATAGGTTGCTGCGGTTGAATGACTGCCGGTGCTGGCGGCATGATTGCAATGGCCGCGCCGTCATTGCTTTCCGCGCGCCCCACGCCGCCGTTGATGAATGAATCCAGTCCCCGTCCCAACGCCTTTTTCATGGGAAATTCCCTCCTCGTTGATGCGGTTCTTGTAGGGCGAAACCCGCGGTTTGTCGAGGCTAAACCCCGATTCCGAGGTCTTCGTAGACGGCTGTGTTCAGGGCGAGGTTGCGCCGATGATGCCGGGGCTCGCCGCACAAACCATCACAAACCCACGCGACCACGAGTTGCCGGTCGGGGTCGGCAAATCCCATGCATGACTGCGCGCCGCCGTGCCCGAACGTCCGCTCCGAGGCGTACCTGCCGAAGCCGTAAGGAACGGCTTCGACGCCGTACCGGTTCGAGTTCACAATGAAGCCGAGCCCCCAATCGAGCTTGTGACGGAACGTCTCGTCGAAGAGTCCCTCCCGGTGTCGCTGGGTAAACAAGCTGAGCGTTGCCGGCTTCAACAGCGTACCGGCCAGCAATGCTTCGTAGAACTTGCCCAACTCCCGGACCGGCCCGCACGCACCATTACCGGGCTGGCCGGTGTTTTCCCACGGCAATGGAACCGGCGGTGTCCGGAACGTGTTCCACAAAGCACCGTCTGGTGGCGGTTCGCCGAAACTGGATTGACGCATACCAACGGGCAGGAAAATCTCCTCGCGAACATACCGGCTGAACTCACGGCCATCGATTTCTTGAATCACGTCGCCCAGCAACCGCCAGTTTGCGACTCGGTCGTAGGCGGCAACGCCGGTGGCGGTGTGTGTGAGGATTCGGCGCAGCCGGTCGTCCAACGGAAGCTTGCCGCGTTCGTAAAGCTGAGCGATGGCAACAGCCGCTAGCGGCTTCCCTGCGGATTGCCAAGGATACCGGGCATCAGGCCGGGCAACGCCGACTGCGAAGTCCCCTACCGGCTGGCCGCGAAGACTGACGTAAACTTGGGCCCCGGTGTGGAGACCTTGCTCGATCCCAGCCTGAAGGACTTGGCGGACGCGCGTCAGCATGGCGCGGTTTTGGGGGAGCCCGAGGAAAAAAACAAGCCGAACCCACATCAAGGGTGGATTCGGCTGAGAGTCAGATTGGCGAAAATTTTACCCGACCATGACACGACGGCCGTGGAAGGAGCCTTCCAGCCGGATCTGGCGACTGTTGATCAGGTCTGCCACGATAAACGCGCTAAGGCGTTGATTGTGCGTGATTTCATTCACGGTGTTGACCAAGTCCGCCAACGTTGGGCGGCTTCCGCGGGCTGTTTTTGTCGCGTTGCGTTTCATGGTTTCTCAATTAAGCAAACCCGGTGCCAGCCCGGCGGCTTGACTTGCCAGGGAGTTTCTGGAAAGGTCTTTGCGGCAACGGAACGGTTGGGGATGTAGCTCAGTTGGGAGAGCGCCTCGTTCGCAACGAGGAGGTCAGGGGTTCAAATCCCCTCATCTCCACCAACCTCTCGGCATGACCCCAGATTCACTCTTACCGGCCGCTGACCCTGACGCGTTGTTGCGCACCATCGGCAACACGCCGCTGATTCCTTTGCTCCGCATCGGCAAGGTGTTTGGCCCCTCTGTCAAAATCTTTGCCAAGGCCGAATGGTTCAATCCCGGTGGTTCCGTCAAAGACCGCGCCGCGTACAGAATGATCCGGGCGGCTGAACTTTCCGGTACACTCACGGCCGAAAAAGTCATTCTCGATGCCACCAGTGGCAATACCGGCATCGCTTACGCCCTCATCGCCGCCCGGCGCGGTTACCGGTGCAAGCTCCTCATGCCGGCCAACGCGAGCGTCGAACGCAAAAAGCTCCTCACCGCCTACGGTGCTGAACTTGTCCTGACCGACCCTGCAGAAGGCAGCGACGGCGCGTACTTCGCGGTGCAGGAATTGATCAAGAAGGAGCCCGACCGGTATTTCTATCCCGACCAGTACGGCAACTCCCAGAACCCGGAGGCCCACTACCACACCACCGGGCCCGAACTCATCAAACAGACCGACGGCCAGATCACCCACTTCGTCTCCGCCCTCGGCACGAGTGGCACCATGATGGGCACTTCGCGACGACTCCGGGAGTTCAATCCGAACATCCGCATCGTCGCGGTTCAGCCTGACGGCCCGTTTCACGGACTCGAAGGACTCAAGCACATGGAGACCGCCGCGCACGTGCCGGAGATTTTCAATCCCCGGCAGCCGGACGAAACTATCGGCATCGGCACTGAAGCCGCCCAACAGATGTGCCGGCGCATGACCCGGGAGGAAGGCCTATACATCGGCATCAGCGCCGGTGCCGCCATCTGTGCCGCGCTGCAACTGGCCAGCACACTTAGCGAAGGCGTCATCTGCGCCATCGCGTGCGACGGCGGTTCCCGGTACCAAAGCGAGAAATTCTGGGAGGCAAAATGAAAATCTCCCCCGCCCTGCTTTCCGAAATCCACCAGCATCTTGAAGCCGGTTACCCGCACGAAGCGTGCGGCATGATGCTCGGCAAGGACGGCGTGGTCACTGAAATCGCCAAGGCCGACAACCAACGCACGGACAGCGCCCACAACCGGTATCTCATCGACCCGCTGGTCTACATGAAAATCGAGCGCAGTGCCGACAAGCGCGGGCTGCATGTGATCGGGATCTATCACAGCCACCCGGACGTCGCCGCGCGACCGTCCCAGTTCGATCTCGACCACGCGTTCCCGTGCTTCTCCTATCTCATCGTATCAGTCTGCCGTGGCAAAGCCGTCGAGTCCAACTCCTGGCTGTTGCGCGAAGACCGCAGTCGATTTGACCAAGAGCCAGTTGATATTTCGGGCTGATTCGCTACACTCCCCACCTCGTTTATGGCGATTACCATCACAGTTCCAACGGCCCTCCGACGCTTTGCCGGCAATCAACCCTCGGTCGAGGTTGCCGGCCACACGATCCAGGAAATCCTCAAGGACCTGATCCGGCAGCATCCCCAACTTGGCCAACACTTGTACGACAAGGACGGCAAGCTCCGCAATTTTGTGCGGATCTACGTGAACGACGAGGATATCCGCGCCACCGGCGACCACACTCCGGTGAAGGAAGGCGATGAGATCGCGATTGTGCCCTCGATTGCCGGTGGGGTTGAGCCGATCATCAAGGATCGCGCCAAACTGACCAACGACGATATCAAGCGCTATTCCCGGCATCTCATCCTCCCGGAAGTCGGCATGGAAGGCCAAGAACGCATCAAGGCCGCGAAGGTGTTGCTCATCGGCTCCGGTGGGCTTGGCTCACCGCTCGCGCTCTACCTGACTGCGGCCGGTGTGGGCACGATTGGGATGGTGGAGTTCGACACCGTCGACTTCAGCAATCTGCAACGCCAGATTCTTCACTTCACACCGGACGTCGGTAAACACAAGCTCCAGAGCGCCGAGGAAAAGCTCAAGGCAATCAACCCGAACCTGAAGTTCATTCCACACAAGACCAAGATCACCAGCGACAACGCGCTCGACTTGATCAAGGACTACGACCTCGTCATCGACGGCACCGACAATTTCCCGACCCGGTACCTCGTCAACGACGCCTGCGTGATGCTGAAGAAGCCAAACGTGTACGGCAGCATTTTCCGTTTCGAAGGCATGGCCAGTGTGTTCGCACCGCACCTCGGCGGACCATGCTACCGGTGCTGGTACCCGGAACCGCCGCCGCCCGGCATGGTGCCGAGTTGCGCCGAGGGCGGAGTGCTGGGCGTCATCTGCGGCATCATTGGCAACATTCAAGCGAATGAGGCGGTGAAGCTCATCATCGGCAAAGGCAAGCCGCTCATGGGCCGGTTGCTCCGGTTTGATGCGATGGATATGAGCTTCCGGGAATACAAGATCCCGAAGGATCCGAACTGCCCGGTCTGCGGTAAGAATCCGACCATCACAAAGTTGATCGACTATCTCGAGTTTTGCGGAATTGGTCGCGGCGAAGCCGGCGGCACATCCGGTGACTCGATTGTTGAGGAGGACGAAGGCCTCGGCCCGGACGACATCAGCGTCGAGACCTTGAAGAAGATGCGCGACGCCAAACAGGATTTCATCCTCGTGGACGTCCGCAATCCCGACGAGTTCCAGATCAGCCAGATCGAAGGCTCGGTCAAGCTCCCTCTGCCGGACCTTCCGCAACGGTTCCAAGAACTGCCGAAAGACAAACTGCTAGTCGTCCACTGCAAGATGGGCGGCCGGAGCGCCCGGGCGGTGAACTTCTTGAAGCAGCAAGGCTATTCGCAGGTGAAGAACGTCGCCGGCGGCATCAACGCTTGGGCGGAACGCATCGACCCCGACATCCCACAGTACTAAGCCGTGGCCATTCATCCCACAGCGATTATCAGTCCCCAAGCCGAACTCGACCCTTCGGTCGAAGTCGGGCCTAACGTGGTGATCGAGACGGGCGTGAAGATCGGGGCGAGGACACGGATTTGGGCCAACGCCTACATCGCCACCGGCACGGAGTTAGGGTGCGACAATGAAGTGCATATGGGCGCGGTGTTGGGCCATGAACCGCAAGACTTGGGCTTCAAGCGCGAGACGCGGAGTTTCCTGAAGGTGGGCGACCGGAATGTATTCCGGGAGTATTGCAACGTGCATCGCGGGACGCAGCCCGAGAGCGCGACCATTATCGGCCACGATAACTACCTGATGGCCACGAGCCACGTCGGCCACAACAGCGTCATCGGCAACAACGTCATCCTCTGCAACTGCGCACTGGTGGCCGGTCACGTCCACGTGGGCGACCGGGCGTTCATCTCGGGCGGGGTAGTAATCCACCAATTCATGCAAGTCGGTCGGCTGGCGATGCTATCCGGTAACTCCCGCGTCTCGATGGATGTGCCGCCCTTCCTGCTAGCCGCCGAACGAAACGAGATCCACGCCATCAATATCGTCGGGCTGAAACGCGCGGATTTTTCCGCGAGCGCGATTGCCGAGATCAAGAAGCTCTTCAAACTCTTCTACCGGTCTTCCCAGAATTTCTCTGAAGCACTGGCCCAAGCAGATCAATTCACCACGCCAGAGGCCAAAGAGTTCTTGGATTTCGTCCGCGGTTCCCCAAACGGCATCTGCCCACCGGCTCGCAACTAGTAAATCTCCGTGTGTTCGGGGCTGTGGATCGGGTAGGTAAACATCTCCACCGCGCGGAATCCTTCCGGTGGTTTTACACTTTGGTCGCCCAACCGGTTGAGTGACTCTGCCGCTACCGCTCGGACAAAACCGCTCTCGTCGCCGGCAACCTTCCGCAAGTCCGGCACAGCCGCTTTGTCACCGATCAACCCGAGCGCGTACGCTGCCGCGCCCCGCACATGGTCGTCAGAATCCTGCAGCGCGGCCACAAGCTTGTCGCGGGCTGAGTAGGCCTTGATCTTGCCCAGCGAGAGGGCGGCTTCCCCGCGGACGATGGGATCTGTATCCGCCAGCGCATTTTGGAGCACCGGGATGTTTTCCCGAGCCGGGTACTTTGCCAGCAGATACATCACGATCCGGCGGGTGTCTGCGTAAGGATGCTGGGCTAATGCACGAACACGTTCCGGCACAGTCTGGTCACGCAATGCCTCGATGGCCAACAACGCAGAGCGTTCACGCACGGAGTTGTTGAGGTCGGTCAGCGCATTGATCGCGACCGGCAATGCCGATCGGTCGCCAAGAAATGCCAACCCCCAAAGCGCACGAAAGCGGGCTACCGGCGCAGTGTCTTCCTGCACGACCTTGATGATGTCCGGGAGAATAATCCTATCGCCAATCGTGCAAAGTCCCCAAGCCGCAGCAGCTCGAACCCGGTCGTTCTCGTCGCGCAGTACCGGGCGGAGTGATTCGATTACCGGACGCTCTTTGTATGCCCCGAGATTCCAAGCAGCCAAAGCGCGGACCTCAGGACTGGGATCACGAATCGCCTTCAGAAGAAGGTCCCGGGCGGCTGGCAGGTTGAGTGATTTTAGCTCACGTACAGCTTGGACGCGCTGGGATTCATCCTTCGACGCCAACCATCGTTCCAAGCGCTGCAGTCGCCGGTCGCTGGTCGTGGCCGGGGATTGCTGACCGAATGCCAGAGTCGCTGTGGAGAGGACAAACGCGGCCAGCAGTCCTGTGTGCATGAAGTTCATGCGAGCAGCGCGTCAACCCTGCCCCGACCGAACTACTTCTTCTTGTTACCGGGGTTGCCGGGCCCTGTGCCGGTACCATCGTTCACTGGCGGATTGCCGGGAGGCTGCGGGTCTTGGCCATTGCCCAAACCGTTATTCCCTTTTCCACCACCGCCGCCGGTGGAACATGCGCCGAGTGTGTCGCCGTGGGCGAGATGCGATTGGACGGCTGATTCAGCGACGTCGATGGTCTTGCCGTTGTGGCAAATGGTCACTTTGCGTTGGGCGCCGTGACCGGTAATTTCCTTCGTGGCCCGAACCACGGTGGCTGCCGGCACGGCGGCCGCCGTGATTACTTGGTTGTTTTCCACGCGAACAGAGCTGCTCTCGAGGGCGTCGCGGAGTGGTTTACCGGATGAATGCGACGCAAAGGTGTCGGCCATTGACTTCGCCATATCGCGCCATGCGGCCACGACCATACCGACCTGTTCGGCCGTATCGTTGTCTTCCGTGAAGAAGCTAATCTCGTTCTTCCACTCGCCAAAGTTCAACTCACCTTTCGCCACGACGCTCTTCACCCGCGTTCGCAGGCTGCCGGGAAGGTATTTACCGGCGTTGGGCATGACGGCCACCACATACAACGGATCCACCGTCATCTCGCGTAGGAACGTCAAATCTCCGCCCAAACCCGCCTCGATCGCGCGTTTCGAAGCGGCCACCATCTTGGGATCACCCAAATAGCTGACCCGGTCATAAACCAGACCAAGGATGTTCTCGGCAGAATGGTAGATGTCATCACCAACGCGGGCGTGAATGGTTCCGTCAGGGTTCAAAACCCCGGCGGCCTGCAATTGGGAATCCCGGAAAAGTTGAACCACCAAGTCTGTCACCTTGCCGGCTTTTTGGCGGTACATGACAACCATCACCGAGGGAGTGTCGGGTTCCTTGGAAGCATCCGGTGATTCCAGCAATGCCGCTACCGCGGGAGCCAGCGCGGAATTCTCCGGTAGAGATTGCCGCAAGAGCGCCACGAAATTGGCCTGCTGACCGGGAACCTCTTGGATCTTGGTGTTAGCTGTCCCCGCTTGGACGATTCCAACCGTAGCCAAGACGCCAGAAGCCAAGACTGCCAACCCCATCAAAATCTTCTTTTTCATAGTCACCCCCAGATGCAAATCCGGTGCCATCAACTGAAGTACTTTCACCGATGAGAAAGGGCCTGTCAAATGGCAAAGGCTTCTGCCGGTGGGCCAAAAAAGTACCTGAAAAGGCTAGGGAGTACCGGCAGGGGATTTCCGATTGCGAGCGGCCACGCGCTCTTTTCGTTCGCTGATCTTTGCCAACGCCTCGACAGCTGCATCGCGAACCAAGCTGTTTTCGTCATTGACGGCTTTGTTGAGCGTATCGACGGTCGACGGGTCAGCCAACTCGCCGAGCGCCCAAGCGACTGACGCGCGGACTCGCGCTTCGTTTTCTTTCATCAAACGCACATTTTCAGGGACAGAGCCCGCAATTACGCCCTCTTCAAGGTCACGGGTGGGCACGGCGGCGGTGTAGTAGGGACGAACCGCTTGTTCAAGTGGATCAACTGCGCTGGGATCACGAATTCTTCCAAGAGCAACGGCCGATTCCGCACGCAGCCCAGGGTCTTCGGACTTTAGCCCCTTTTGCACGATTGTGCCGACTGCGTCCGGTGACCGCAATGCACCCAAGGCCTGCACGACCTGAATCTTCTCCTCAATCTGTTTCTGCCGCACAACCTCCGGGAGGAGTTTCGTATCCGTACCGATTACCAGTCCCTGCTCATCCGATGCGTCTCCGAGCCGACGTTCGCCGGTAAGAACGGTCAGCAAGGGAGCCACCGCCGTACGATCACCCAACTTGCCAAGGGCTTCAGCGGCCGCACCGCGAACATAACCGTTCGAATCACGAAGCATAGCAATCAGCTTGGGTACAGCATCATGATCCCCGAGATCGCCAAGTGCTCGCGCCGATGCCGCACGTACATGAGGGTTGGCATCGGCGATTTTCTCTTGCAGAGCTTTCGTGCCGCTGCGCTGCTGCAGACCGCGCAATGCTGACACGGCAGTCAAACGAACGTTGGGGTCCGAGTCTTCCACGGCCTCCACGATCGCCGGTACCTGTGCGTCGCCGCCAATCGCCCCGAACACCTCCACGATTTTCTGTCGTACTTCTGGATTTTCACTATGCCGATACTCCGCGAGTTGCGGCAATGCGCTGACAGCCTTGGCTGTCACAATGGCGCGGGCTGCGTGGAACCTGACATCCCGGCTTTCGGCCACAACCGCCTTCACCAGCGCCGCAACGGCGGCTTCATCGGCGGATGTCGCCAGCGCATCTGCCGCCCGGTCGCGTACAAGGGCATACTCATCATCCTGCAACTTGCTGATAAATGCCTGGGTGACTTGCGGCCGCTTCTCGGGGTCCTGTCTCACCACTCCCGAAAGCGACATAATAGCCATCGCCCGGACGTGCCAGTCGGAGTCCTTCATGGCATCGAGCAAAGCGGGTATCGAAGCAGGATCCTTGAGATCACCCATCGTCATGGCCGCAGCGCTTCGCACCAACACACTCGGGTCATGGAGCATCGGGATGATTGACGGGACAGCGGCTGGAGTTCCACAGGTTCCGAGCGCCCGGGCAACTTCCATTCGAACGTGCTCGTCGTCATCCCCCAACGCATCGACGAGTTGGGACTCGACGCTCTTATCTCCCACCCGACAAAGTGTGCCCGCGACGAGGGCGCGAATCTTCGCGTCCGAATTCTTCAGCCCAGTAGCATTGGCGGAAATGGGAGTAAGACTTTTCAACCGGACCAAAGCCCCGGCGGCAGTCAGACGGACGGTTTCGGTTTTGTCTTCTAGCATCTTCCAGAGAGCAACTGCACCGTCGGATTCACCCAAGTCGCCCAGGACCATCGCTACCAATGTCCGGACTTCCACCCGCTCGTCTTCGGCAAGCGCCGAGACTTTCACAACTGACCGCTCCTCATTCTGGAGGGACGATTGAATAAACTGAACTGCCTCGACTGGATAAAGCCGATCAAAACGCAATCTCTCGTAGGCGCCTGCCAGCTTCGGGTCGCGAGGTGCCGGGGAGTCAATGCCCCAAGCAGGGGCCAAGAATGCCGAGGTCAGCCCCAGAAGTGTACCGGCCAATAGACTTTTCTTAGACGACAAATGCTTCCTCCCGGACACAAATCCAGTCACAGCACCATTTTCAACTCGGATAGCCCGGGCCACGATGGATTCGACCAATCCCCTTGGAAAGTGCCTGCACGAACTTCGGCAAGGCGCGCTCGATTACATCGCCAGGCATCATCATCCGACTAATCACAGTTGGCCCTTCCGCGCGAATCTGCGCCCGCGCTAATTGTTGGAGAGCAACCTCCGACTGCTCGGCGCCAGCGTACCGGACACGACCCACCCCGACCGCCATCATCCGCATGTCAGAAAACAACTGTGCGAGCTCCTCGGCGCGTTTCTGGTCATAGCTCAATGCAACAACTTCAGCCCGGGCCTCATCCATCGAAATCTTGCCCTTAATCAGCATGGCTGCGAGATATGGCCGAAACTGGTCCGTCAGCAACAGCCCCGGTTCGGGTACAACGGCGATGAACGACACCGGGTCGTGGAGGTAGTCTTGAATGACCGGGTATCGGTTATTGAGAACAGCCTCGATGATTTCGCGCTGCTTCTTCTCTGTCTCGCGGTTGGCGAGAACCAGAATCTCACGACCGGCAAGAGAAAGTGTGGACTGGCCGATAGCGAAGAATCGATCTGGTAACTGCGATTTCCAATAGCCCTCCGAACTGAACGCCGGTAGCTTCTCAGGCATCAGGTTCCCGAACACATGAATGGCCACATCACGCAACTCGCCTTCTGCCCGGTAGGTCACCAACATCATGGCCACGTCGCCTTGCGCGAGTTTCGGGTCAACGCCAAGCGCTTGCGTCAGTGCTTCCTTGATCTGCTCGAGCAAGGGTGGATTGTCGCCAAAAGCCATCTGGAGGAACGCCGGGGAGAACTCCTTGCGGGCCGGTGCCTTGACGATCATCTCCTGCCGGCGGACAGCTTCCTGAACGACTTTGCGAACTTGGTTCGTTTCCAGCACGAGCCTTTTCGCTCGTTCGGTTACATTGAGCGCCAAGACGCCCGCCGCGAGAACGAGCACCACCAGCAGACTCCAAACCACGACATTTGCTTTGGTGCCCTTCTTCTTAACGATTGTGGTCGTTTTTCCGCTATTTGCCATGTTCGTGCTCCCTCATGCCTACTGCGGGGCGATCGAGGCGCCGCCTTGTCCAAACTTGATCGGCTCATCTTCCCCTAACAACTCCCAACCGGTGTCATAGCCAATCTTATCGGCCACCGATCGCGCAGTCCGGAACGCATCAAAACTATCATCTCTAACGAGAAAAGCAATATATTGACTTTGCTTGTCAAGCTGCGCTAGCGCACTCTGGAATAGACCGCTAGGGGCCTGAAGTTGCGTAACCGCTTCCCCCTTGGAACCCGGTTTAGGCTGCAAGGCCATCACACCCACTAGGAGATACTTGGGGTCAACCGAGTAATCCTGATTTCCAATCTCTTCCCCTTGAATCGCTTTCAAGAATTGCGAAAGGTCGCCACTACGCACACCGGGATTCATCTGTGACAACTTCTTGGCTACTTGTGAATCGAGCGCATCCTTGTTCACGTAAAAGACCTCGTGATTCCGGCACTCAAAAAACACAGGGGTCTTGTTCGTTGGCACCGCCCGGGGCGTCGGTTTGAAAACGGGGATCTTCAAAGCCTCTTGAATGGTGATCAACAACGCAAAGAACAACGCGGCCGTCACCACAGTCACGATGTCGCAGAACGAGACGATCAACATCTCCGGCTCGCCCTTCTTGATTCGTCGGCGGGGCATAGTCCTTAATCCTCCGATACCTGAAGCGCCTTCGTGGCCTCATCCCAATTGACGCGGAAATCCGCATCAACCGCATCGTAGCCGACGTCGACAGTTCGCTTTGCGATGCGATTCCGAATGGCCCGGTAGTACTTCAACGACTTGGGACGCACCATCACGACTACGTATTCTTCCGCGCTATGCGCCTCGACCTTATCGAGCAACTGGTCCACCGGATTGCCAGGGCGCTGTAACTCCTCCCACGAGACATGCTTCGCACCGGGGTAGATGGTAACGTTATTCTCACCGCAATCAATGTACGAGGGAATCTTGGCATTCTCGACGTTGCCTTTGCCTTCGTACAACCCGGCAAACGCCACGACACGCTTAGCCTTCGGGTTGACCGCGATGCGCATGACGATGACGACCATGATCAGGGAGATCAACTTCATCACGATCGCCATGATCGAGAGAAACGGTTCGACGTTGATGTCGATTTTCTCGTATGCCTTGCGACGCGCCATGGTTCCTCCGCGGCGTTACAGGCTCTCGTCGGCGCGGGCTTCCTGGAACACCACCTTGCGCGGCTTGGACAACTGCTTGAGCAACTCGTCGCTCGTGTTGAGGTGACTCCGGATGTTCGCCAGCGTCTGCCGGAACTCCTCGGAACTACCCACCTGACGGAGCGTGCTTTCCATGGATTGCGTGGTGCGCAACACCTTGTCGATTTCGTTGCCGAGTTTCGTGACCGCCTCCAACTGATCCACCAACGCCTGCGCCGAGTTCCTAATCTGCTCGGAGTAACGCTGGCTGGCGGAGTCGAGTGCCTGCACGGACTTCGTGAAGTTTTCGGACAGACGGACCGACAACTGGTTGAAGTCGGAAACCATCTTCTCCCAGCGTTGGATTTCCTTGCGATCGAGTTCCTGAACTGCCTCGACGTACTTGTCGTGAGCGTCGCTCATGGCCTCGTTCTGTTCCTTGCCCAGCGTGGCAATCTGCTCCGTCAACTCCTCAAACTTCTCCGCCAGTTTCTGCTCGTTGCGGGCAAACACTTCGAGGTTCTTCTCCTGCGTCTTGCGGAACTCATCCATCATCTTCGCGGCACCGGAATTAAAATTACCGGCCACGCCTTCGAGCTTGCCGCCAAGCTGTGAGCCCAACTCGCTCACCCGTCGTTCGTAATTGGTCTGGAACTCCTCGTACTTCTGATTGATCGCATCTGCAGCCTTCGTAACGGCGCGCGTGAAAACTTCCTCATACCGGTCGGGATTGGGTAACCGCCGGAATCCAGCATCGATTGCTTGGGCCAACTCTTCCACCGGGAATTTCGTCTGTGCCTCCAAGCCGGACAAACCCTCACGGATAGCATTGGTCAACTCCTCAACAGGGAACTTGCCCACCGGACCACCACCACCACCGCCGCCGCCACCACCGGAAGGCATGCGCGACAAGAGCCGGTCTTCCACCAGCTCATCGATCTCGGCGAGCACCTCTTCCTCTTTTCGTTCCGCACCCAAGCTGGGGAACGCAGCCATACCAGCGGTCAACAGACCCAGCAGCGTGCAGTAAAACGCCACCGCCAAGCCTTCGGTGATGTGACCGACTTGGACTTTGATGCCTTCCGCCGTGACGCCGGCACCCGCCAAGAATTCAGCGAAGCCACCGATACCAGCCGCGACACCGAACACCGTACCAACGAACCCGAGCAGCGGCATCGCCCAGATGAACAACCGGTTCTTCCGGTAGGACGAATCGGACGCCACCGCGTCCAAGCCGGCCTGTTCGCGGGCGTACTCAGCCGTCCGCTCAAAATCCCGCGTGTTGATCCACATCGCCAATACGCGCGCGACGCGCGTCAGACCGAGACTGTTCGTGAGATTGGGGTTGGACTTGATTCGCTCGTAGACCGAGATCAACTCATCCTCATTGGTGAAGTCGAGATTGTCCGGCAACTGAATCTCCCCAATCATCTGCTTCTCCTTCTTGATGCGCGATATCTTGAGGATGATGTTCAGGGTCGACAGCGCCCACACAAACAACGTCGTGCCTTGGAAGATCAGACGTTCGATATTAAATGTGTGCTCGCCTTTCCGATTGCCCAAGATCAAGTCGCGGACAAACCAGTTTGGACCCACATACAAGATCGCGCAGAAGATCGCCACGAACGCAAGCGCCCCGCCGATCATGACCATTGTCGGGACTTCCGTGTGGGGACGCTCGTGGGTTGGAAACTCAACTTTCTTGAAATCAGAGACTTCAGTAGCCATGGCGAGAATACTCCTCTCCTAAGGATTGCGGTGGTTGCTTATTGTTCGGTTGCGCCTGCATCATGACAAACGCCAGCTGCACGTGACTACCCTCACAGTGCGCGCCGATAATATCGTCCGAGTTGTGCTTGTCAACGCCCTAATCACAAAAATGCGACTTGCTCCAAGGCCAAGCGCGACTTAGGCGTCCGCCCCACCTCGCCATCCCAAAATCGCCACACCAATTCCCGCGCCTCCCGGACCTGCGCCGCGTTTAATTTCACCCGTTGCGCCGCAGCTAGCGTCGACCCGGTGAGTGATTTCAACATCCGGTCAACTCCCGCCCGTGTCTCCCAACGCGGCTCCCAACCGGCTAGCGCCAGCAACCGGAGCTCAAACCAGATCAGCAATGCCGGCCGCTTGTCCTCCCGGCCCAGCGCTTCCAAGACACCAGCCAGCGCTTCAAAAATCCCCGGCTGCGCATCCTCCAATTCCGTGATCGACTCAACCAACTCGCACGCGTACGCCGCCGCCGTCAGCGCGGCCACCGAGCCGCGCAATCGCCGGTAGGGATTCACGAGAAAACAATCTGTGAGCAAATGCAGTTCACCCCGCCGGCTGGGCAAATAGAGAATCTCGTCCTGATAAAAGAGGTCAATCTTGCCGACCAACGGCCCCTTCACCCGCCGCGCCCCCTTCGCCATCGTCTTCAGCTTGCCGGCCTCGCGCGTGAACCACGTCACCACCAAGCTCGACTCCGTCACCGGCTGCTTGCGCAACACGATCCCCTCCGCGCGCGCCGCCTCCATGGCGCTACGTAGTTCCTTCTGGCTTCTGACTCCTGACTTCTGACTTCTCCCGATACGTCGGCACCACCGCGCCACCCGAGATGATCAACTTCATCCCCTCGCCCACCGTCATGTCGAGGTCGATCACCTGCTCCTTCGGGACCAACGCCAGCCACCCACTCGTCGGGTTCGGCGTCGTCGGGAAGAACACATTGATCATGTGCTGTTTTGTCTTCGCCTGCGCTTCTCCTTGCGCCTCATTCGTCACGAACCCGATCGTGTACACCCCCGGCCGCGGATACTCCACCATCACCACCCGGTCGAACACCGTCTTCTTCCCGCCGAGCATCGTGTCGCTGACTTCCTTCGCGAACCCGTAAATCTTGTTCAATACCGGAATCCGCAAGATCAGCGACTCGGTGAACCGCACCATCTGCTTGCCTACCACCAACCGCGTCACCCACCCCAACACAATCGTCAGCACGACGAACAACAGCAAGGCAATCACCCGGTACTGAAACGGCACCGACCCGTCCGGCTCCCGCAACACCCGCGGAATCAGCCAGCCGGTAAACGTGTTGAACAACCACAACAACGTCCCCACCGACGCCGCCACCGGCACGATCACCAGCAACCCCGCGAAAAACGAATTTCGCAGGTCCCGGACCCAGTGCTTCTCGCCGACCTCCGGGGGAGCGGTTTTCGACCGCGACTCCGCCTCACTCATAACTTCTTGTGCGCCCCGTCGCAGAACGGCTCCTTGCCGGTCTGCTTGCACTGGCACAACCACACCTTCTTCTTCGCCTCGATCTTCAACTCCATCGGCTCCAACCCGGTGCCCTTGTGCGAGCCATCACAAAACGGCTGATTCTTCGACCGCCCACACCGGCACCACCAGTAAGTCCCCGCCTCCAACTCCAACGCCGCCGGCGCCTTCGCCGCAATCACACGCTCCGCCATGATCATCTCCTCCTGTTGTTGCCGCGCATCCTAGTCGCCACCCCCGGCACTGTCAACGCAACCACCGGCAACGGGTGTGATTCAAAGTCTTGGACAGACCCTGTAGCCGAGGCGTAAGCCTCGGCTGAAGCTTACGCTTCAGCTACAGCTTCCAGCGGTGCCAAAACTCGGAACCCTACCCACCGGGAACATTTTCCTTCCCGGTGTGTCTCATCGGGCGTATGACAACCCTCAACCGGAGGTTTCACATGAAACGCATCACCGCCCTCGCCGCTTGCCTCTTCCCATTCGCCGCACTCGCCGGCACCTCGACCATCACCGACGTCACCGTCTATCCCGACCGGGCCCAAATCACCCGCACCGCCGAGTTCGATCTCCAGCCCGGCGAGAACCGGGTCGAAATCGGCCCGCTGCCGGTCATTCTCGACGACAACTCCGTCCGCGCCGCCGGCAAGGCCGCCGCGCCGGTCGCCATCCAGGACGTCGCCGTCCGCCGCAGCGTCCGCGAACAACTCCGCAACGAGGAAATCGCCAAGCTCGAACAACAACTCACCGACCTGCGCGACCAGCGCACCGGTCTCGATGCCCGGCAACGCGTCTTGAACGAACAGCGCGACCTGCTCAACCAGATCCAAGTCAAAGCTGCCGGCGATGCCAATCGTGACATCCAGATCAACAAGTTCGACATCGCCCAACTCAAAGACCTCCCGGCGTTCATCGCCGCCGAACTCACCAAGTACGAAGACGCCACCGCCAAGATTAATGCCGACCGGCGCGAGCTCGACCGGAAAATCCAGGCTGCCGAGGCCGAGTTCAACAAACGCCGCGCCAACGCCAGCCGCGCCGAGAAAACCGCCATCGTCACCGTCAACGCCAGCTCCGCTACCAAGCTCAAGCTCCAACTCAACTACGTCCTCGGCAACGCCAGTTGGGCCCCACTCTATGATGCCCGGTCGCTCGCCGACGCCACCGGCGTGGACTTCACCTACAACGCCAGCGTCCGCCAGCAAACCGGCGAAGACTGGCGCGGCGTCAACCTCACTCTCTCCACGGCCCGCCCCGCCATCGGCGCCCGGATGCCGGAACTGACCAAGTGGACCCTGGATTTCCTACAAATGCTTCCCATGGCGGCAGCGGCACCGGCCCCCGCCATGCGCGCCATGAAAGCCGCCCGGGATGAAGAAGTCGCATTCGGAGGAGCACCCGCCGAGGCCAAGCTGCAAGAGATGGAAATCCAACAAGGCGTCACCGCCGTCACCTTCCGCGTCCCGCGCGTGGCCGAGGTGCCGAGCGATGGCGAACCCCACCGACAAACCGTCGCCACCCAAACCATCCCGGCCAGCTTCGTGTACGAAACCACACCGAAGCTCTCCCAATTCGCCTACCTCAAGGCGGCCGCGACGAACAACACCGCCGCCCCGTTCCTCGCCGGGCAGGTGAACATCTTCGTCGGCCCCGATTTCGTCGGCACCGGCAGCATCGCCACCGTCGCGCCGACTGAGCCGTTCGACCTGTTCCTCGGCGTGGACGAAGGCATTCGCGTGAAGCGCGAGGAAGTGAAGGACAAGACCGGCAAAGCCGGCCTGTTCCGCAACCGGCAGAAGAAAGTCTTCGCCTACAAGATCACCATCGAGAACTACAAAGACAAACCCGCGCGGGTCATCGTCTACGACCAACTCCCCATCTCCGCCAACGACGACATCAAAGTCGCCGCCGGCGAAACCCTCCCGGCCCTCGACAAAGACACCGGCAAACTCACCTGGACCCTCGACCTCAAACCCCGCGAGAAACGCGACCTCACCTTCGACTTCACTGTCGACTGGCCCGAAGGTAAACCCGTCCAAGGCCTATAGCCGGTAGGGCGCGACCGACGGGCGCGCCGCATCCTCGTTGGATTCAGCCGCCGCGACAGCGGCCACTACACCCCTGTAGCCGCGCACGCTGAGCGCGGAGTCTTGCCGTTAAACTCGTAGCACAACCGTCCCGGTTGTGCAGTAGATGAGCTTGAACAAGCGAGACGCTTGTTCCACTGACTTTGACGGCGACTACAGTGAGAGGGCGGTCACGGGGTGACTTGGACGTGGAGGCGGTAGAAGCGTTGGGGGGCGGCGGTGGGGTCGATGTAATCGAGCAGGGTGCCGGTGCCGGGGATGAGTAGGAAATCCGGGAGGGGTTGCCAACTGGTGTTGGTGGTCAGGACGCCGGTGGTCTCGAGGGTGTAGAGCCGGTTGCTGAGGGAGGCGAAGCTGAGGTCCACGCTGCCGTTGGCCAACCCGGTAATGAGCAGGAGCGGCGGCGGGAAGTCGTAGTTCACGAAGACCGGGCAGTGGTCGGAGGCGAGGACGGTGTCGTTGGTGAGGTGTTGGGGGCTGACGTTGGTGTAGAGGCCGGCTTGGGCCCAGACGCGGGAGTTGAAGACGAGACCGCTGACGGCGGCGAGCCGGTTGGAGGCGGCGAGGCAGTAGTAATACCGGTAGGTCGGCGCGACGCTGGGCTGGGTTTTGGCTTTGCCGTTGAGGTCGGTCGGGACGAAGTCGATGAGCTGCGCGCCTTGGATGATGGTGGTGACCGGATGATAGGTCGCCGTGACGCCGCAGAAGGAGTTGCTCTGGTCCTCATTCCAATCGCCGGCCATGATGTAAGGCAGTGAATTGGTCGCCGCCCACGCGCTGATGGTGGCGGCGTCGAACTCGGCTTCGGTCTGCCGGCGTTCGCAATCGGTCGGGGAATTGGTGAGGGAATGGCAGCACTTCAGGTGGGTGTGGAAGATCTGGAGGTTCGTGCTGGGGAGCACGACTTGAAAGGAATGCAATCCGCGCAGGCCGTCGTCGTAGGTGGTCTCATTCACGATGGGATACGGGCTGATGGCGCCGTTGCGCTCGAATCCGTCGGTGATCGTGGAGATGGCCACGTAGAAATTGGTACCGAGGTACGGGACGTTGTTCGTCACCCAATCCGTTAGCGCGGCCGCGTTGGTGACGATGTTGCGGCTTTGGATTTCGTTGAAGAGCAGAATGTCCGGCTGGTGATAATTGACGATGCGGGCGATGGCCTCTGCGTTGGAGGTGGTGTTTTCGGCCAAGGTGCCGAGGTGACCTTGGATGTTCCACTGCATGACGCGCACTTGCTGCGCGTTGGCGGACAAGGCCAACCACACCGTCATCAAAAGGATCCCGATCCGTCGCATAACCCTCACGAATGAGCGCAGTATGTCGTGCCGGCTCGACGAAATCAAGCTGGTGCAGGCACGCGTTCGTAGTGGCGCAATTCATTGCGCCACCGGCACCCAACGCGGCGATGAATCGAGTCGGCGAGAAGCGGGCACGCAATCGCCGCACTACAAACGTGTCGTCAAAACTCGCCGTTCAGCCGCACGCATCTTGCGGCGCTGGGCCGCGGTCCGGTCGTCATACCCGGCGAGATGGAGCAGTCCGTGGACAACGTAGAGCGCGAGTTCCCGGCTTGGCTTGGTCCGGTAGCGCCGGGCTTGGGAGTGGGCGTGGTCCACGGAGATGATCAACTCGCCGGTGGTGCCGTAGTCGAACGTCAGGATGTCCGTCGGGCCGGTGACGTGGTGGAACTGTTCGTTGTGCCGGGCCATCTCCGCGTCGCTGACGAAGACGATGCTGAGGTCTTGTGGCACACGCGTCTCGCGTGTGCGCTTCTGGGTTGTCTGCACAACCGGGACGGTTGTGCCACTGCCGATGACTTCCGCCGCTTGCCGGGCGAGGCGGGAGATGGCGCGGCGATCGAGTTTGTGACGGCGCTGGCGGTTGGTGATGGTCACAACCACGGCGGACTAGACCCACCCCCGACCCCTCCGCTGGAGGGGAGACGGAAGTGATTTCCCCTCTGGGGAGGGGTTAGGGGTGGGTTGGATGTGCGGCTTCAAATGCTAGGCCGACTTCATCTTGGCGCTGCCGTTTTGGCGCTGACGCTCGCGCTGCTCCTTGAACTTGGAGTAGGCCGAGATGATTTTCTGCACGAGCTCGTGGCGGACGACATCGGTCTCGGTGAAGTAGGCAATCGCGAGGCCGGGGATGTCCTTGAGGACAGACTGCACCTCGACCAAGCCGGAGATCTTGTTCCCCGGCAAGTCCACCTGCGTGATGTCGCCGGTGATGACGACCTTGGAGTCAAAGCCCATTCGCGTCAGGAACATCAACATCTGCTCGCTCGTGGCGTTCTGCGCCTCGTCGAGGATGACGAACGCGTTGTTGAGCGTGCGGCCGCGCATGTAGGCGAGCGGGGCGATCTCGATGGTGCCGCGTTCCATGTGACGCTGAATTTCGTCGGGCTCCATCATGTCGTAGAGCGCGTCGTAGAGCGGCCGGAGATACGGCGAAATTTTTTCCTCCAGGGTACCGGGCAGGAAGCCGAGCGCTTCCCCGGCTTCCACGGCCGGTCGGCAAAGGATGATGCGCGCGACGCGTTCGGTGCGCAACGCGTGGACGGCAGTGGCCATCGCGAGGTAGGTCTTGCCGGTGCCTGCCGGGCCGATGCCAATCACGATGTCGTGCGTGCGAATGGCTTCGAGGTAGCGCTTCTGCCCCATCGTCTTCGGGACAATGGCGCGCTTGCGGGCGGAGACATCGACGCGTTCCTCGGCGAGCTCCTGGAACCGCAACGGATCACCGCGCGCGGCGGCGGCGACGGCCTGCGAGAATTCCTGCCGGCGGATGTGCGCGCCCCGGGTGGTGGCGATCTGGAGTTGCTCGAAGAGCGTCTTGGCCTTGTCGATGTTGGCCGGCTCGCCTTCGAGGCTGATCCAACCATCGCGGGCGGTGACCTTCAGCGTGAGCAGATCTTCGACGAGCCGGAGGTTCTTCGGCTCGTTCGCGTAGAGCGCCTGGGCTTGGCGGGCGTTGTCGAAATGCAGCGTTTCGCTGGGCATGATTACCGGAGTTTCACCACCCGAACGTACCCCAACAACAGTTCCGGCTCAATCCCACGGGATCGTCAGCACCTGCCCGGGATAGATCCGGTGCGGGTTCTTGATCTTTTCCTTGTTCGCCCGGTAAATGCGCGGCCACTTGAGCGGGTTGTGATAGACGCGGCCGGCAATGCGCCAGAGCGAGTCGCCCTTCTTCACCGTGTAGCTGGTCGGCCGGTCGGGTTTCTCGACAGCAGGCGCTGGAGTCTCGACAATCGTCGGAGCCGGTAGTTCAGTGGTCGGCGGCAGCGGCGTGATCGCCGTCGCGACTGGCGCGGTTTCTGTGCTGGGCGCCTTGCCGACGATGTAACCGCGATTGCCCCACTGGCCGCGGTCCACCCAGTAATGTTTGCGCCAGTTCGGGTAATACTGCTTCACCCAACCGGCCCAGTCGGGCTCGAGCTCGGGCTGCTCGACGACGTCCATCTCCTTCAGAAATTTGCCTGCCGGCGCCGCGGCAGTTTCACCGGCTGCGGCCGGCTTGGATTTGGTAGTCGCACAGCCACTGCCCACCGCGAGCGCGGCCGCCAACGTGATTGCCACTAAAGAAATCTTCATAACGAATTAAATCCTCCTTGAAACTTTGCGCGGGTGATAGCACGCGCGCCGGGTGCCGTCAACGCCATTTTCCGCCGCCTACGAAGCCGGTGGCGCGTCGGCGAGCAACTGCCGGATCTCGGCGCCGTACGGATGGAACGGGTTGCCCATGATGAGCGGGTCCTTGTCGCCGATGCGGATGGAATCCCAGTTGATGACGTAGTTGGTGTTGAGACTTTGCAAATGCTGCACGGCGAGACCGCGGGCTTGGGCGCGGGTGTTGGCGGGCGGCGTGGTGGTGCAAAACTCGATGCGCTGATCGCTGATGAGCCGTTCCGCCCGGCCTTCGCCGACGAGCGCGTGGTAGAGACCTTGGGCCGGGTTGAGGTTGTGATACTCCAAGTCGAGTGACTGCAGCCACGGATCGTCCCAACCGATCTTCTCCTCGTCGACGAACGTCTGCAGCAGCCACTTCTTTGCGATCCAATCCACCTTGTTCGCCTGCGACATCACATCCCGCTCCAAGCCGTCGAGCACCGCCGCCCACTCGCGCAAGACCCAGTCGTATTCCGCGTCCATGCCGGCAAGGTAGTTCTGCGCGAGGGCGAGGAACGAGCGCTGGATTTCAAAAGCCGACCGGGTCTGGCCGTTTTCGAGCCGGGCGATCCACCGGTAGCTCTGGTCGCGCGAGATGTCGCGGGTCGACTGCACCGGGTCGAGCAAGCCCACGCGTTTCGGGATGATCCCCTCCTCCAACAAATCGAGCACCATCGCCGTCGTGCCGACCTTCAACGCGGTGGTGAATTCGTTCATGTTCGAGTCGCCGATGAGCAGATGGAGCCGGCGATACTTCCGGTAATCCGCCAGCGGTTCGTCGCGGGCGTTGATGATCGCGCGGTTGAACTGGACCCACTGGTAGATGTCGTTGACGATGTGATCGGCGCGCTGAGAAATCTGGAAGAGCACGCGCTGCTCGTGCCGGTGCGGCTCGAATTCGAACGCCAGCGGGTTCGCCTGCCCCACCCGGCCCGCGCCGGTGAAAATCTGCCGGGTCGCCAAGAACGACAGCAACGCCGCCAAGACTTGCGGCGTGAATTGCGCGCCGCGTTTCATCAGGTAATTCTCGTGGCAGCCGAACGTGGCCCCGGTATGGTGGTCGATGTTGTTCTTCACGAAAGACACCTTGCCGGCCAACTCCATCTCCGCCAACGCGCGCTGCAGCAGAAAGTCACCGGCCCGGTCGTACGCCACCACGTCGCGGAGCGTCAGGCATTCCGGCGTGGAAACTTCCAAGTGCCCCATGTCGAGGTAGAGCCGGCCGCCGTTGAGGAGAAACCCGCCGTTGCCCGGCGGTTCCTCGTAATCCCGGTAATGCAGATCGATCGCGCCCATGCGCGCGACGCGGAAGAGATGATTTTTGACGCGGATCGGATGCGCATCGGGCCCGCCCTGCCGGTCGTCGGAATGGACCAGGCAGCCGTACTCGGTCTCCAGACCGACGATGCGGTTCATAAATCTTTGAGCGCTGCCCGGATTTCCTTTTCGTCGAGCAACCGGAACTTCGCCGACGCCGTCTGCGTCCGGTCGAGCACGGCCGCCTCAACGTGCCGGGTTTTCAGATGATCCCGGAGATGCCGTACAGGATCGAAATCTTCCGGCAACTTGGCCTCGCGCTCGTCCTCCTGTTTACCGCGCTCGGCAATCTGCATCCCCACCGCCCACGTCCGCGCCGCCAACCGCAACGCGTCGTCGAGCGACCGCTTCGAGTTCCCGTTGTGCTCAATGAGATACTGCAGCATCGCCTTTTCCGCGGGACGAGTCCCGGCCACCACGTCGAACGGTTCGCGCATCTCGATCTCGCTGCGGCCATACGAGCCGTCGTAGTCGAGTTTCACAATCACGTCCCGGTCCGCGTCGTCCCCGAGCTCGGCGAGCACCATCTTCACGATGAACGGCGCGTTGAACACCTGCTCGAACGCCGTCTTCAGGGCCGGGCTCAACCCGAAATTTACCAAGCGCCGCAACGCGACATCCGCCACGGCCCGGTTGAACCCCTCGATGTGCGCCAAGTCAATTGCCGCCAGCCGCATCCGCTCGATGTCGGCCGGGTGGCCGAGCGCCGCGAACGCGATCCGGTCGTAGATCTCAAAAATCTTCCGCGTCTCCCGGCTCACGGTCAGCAACAGCAAGCCGTCGGCGTAATTCAACAACACAATCGGACTGCCGCGCGCAAGCTGGTCCTCGATGTACTCGCGCCGGTTGGCAATCGCCTCGACCCAACGATAGGGTTCCTCGGTCATACCTCACTCCGGTAGAGTTTCGCCAAGTCGGCTTCGGCGATTTCGTGGATGCCGTCTTTCGTGATGGCGCGGACGTTGGGGAAGACGTTGGTTTTCGCGTTGTAACCGCTCGTCGCCGTGTCGCTGCTCGCTGCCGTGTCGAGCGCGCGCAACGCGATCACGGTCACTTCCTCCTCGCTGAGTTTGGCGAGCGGCTTGGGGCCCCACGAATTCAGGTAATGCAACACGCTCCGCACCGCGAGCGAACCCGACCCGCTCGCCGCGAAGTCCGCGCTCTCGAACTGCGCGCCGAGGGCGTCGTAAAAGAAGACCTTCCCGGCCTCGTCATACGTGGAGAAGATGGGCACCACGGTGCCGACGCCTTGCAGGGTGAGCGGCAGGTTCTCCTTGAGCAGCTTGGACAGCGACCGCACCTTGCCGGCCGTGCTCATCTCCTGGAGTTGGCTGCGCTGGTAATACTTGAAGCTGTGTTCGAGCACGCGCGCCATCTCGAACGCCACTGCCGGCACGCCGGCAATCGCAAGGATCGACCGGGAATCGATGTTCAGCAGCTTTTCCGCGCGTTCATACATGACGAAGTTACCGGCCGTCGCGCGCCGGTCGCCCGCCACGAGGACGCCGTCCTTGTATTTGATGGCGAGGACGGTGGTGGCGTGGGTCGGCTGGACGCTACCGGCCACGGCGGCGAGGCGCGGGGCCAATTCGTAGCCGTGCGCCTTGAGGACGGTGAGGAAATCGCCGCCGGCAGGGATCGGATCCATCATTCACCCGTGCGCTGGCGGTAACGGCGGGCTTGGTTGGGATCGACCCGCCGCATCTTCTTGAGCAACTCCTTCGTGTCGGGGGTCGTCGCATCGGGCCGGCGCGGGCCGCCCTCGTCCACTTCCTTCTTTTCCCACGGCGCGGGGCCGGTGGGGCGCTGAATCCGGTCAGGCATGGCGACTACCTCCGTTCATGTTTCACACTCCGCAGCAATGTCGCAACGTCCGGGGCGTTGTCAACGGCCGCATTGTAAATCTGCACCGTGGCATCGTCAAAAACATTCAAGAGTTGCACCACCGCTTCCCCGGGTTCGACGCCGAACGCCAGTTCGTCCCACTGCACGCTCGTCATCTGCTTGGCGAATTTCTCGACGCACCGGCCGCGGAAGTAAGCGCGCGTGTCGGGCGGCGGCTGCCGGATGGCTTGCCGGATTTGCTCGTCGGTCACGAACCGCTGCACCGTGCCTTCCCGGACCAGCTCGGCGAACAGCCCCTCGTCGCGGCGAACGTTGTGGTATTCCAAATCGAGGGACTGGAGCCACGGGTCATCCCACTTCACGCCTTCCGCCTCGACGAAGGTCGTGAGCAACCACCATTTCGCCACCCAGTCGAGCCGGTCGCGGCAGGACCACACGTCGCGTTCCAAGTCGTCCAGCACTTGCCGCCACGTCGCGAGCACCCAATCCACATCAGCGCCGTGGCCGCGCAACCGTTTTTCGGCGGCGGCGAGGTATTCGCGTTGCAGGTCGATGGGCGAAATCGTCCGCCCACCCGTCAAGACGACCGGCGTGCGCAATGTCGGGTCGCGCGAGAGCGACTTCAACGCGGCAATCGGGTCGGCCAGTTCGATGTTCATCGGGCACGCGTCTTCTTCGAGCAGGTCGAGCACGAGCGACGTGGTGCCGAGTTTCAGCGCCCCGGCGACCTCGCTCATGTTGGCGTCGCCGATGATCACGTGCATGCGCCGGTATTTCTCGCTGTTGGCGTGCGGCTCGTCGCGGGTGTTGATGATGGGCCGGCGGTTCATCGTGTCGATGGAGACGAGGACGCTGAAGAAATCCGACCGCTGCGAAATCTGGAACTTACCGGGGTTCGCGTCCTCCTCCGTTTCGATCCCCACCTTGCCGGCGCCCGCGATGAGTTGCCGGGTCACGAGGAATGGCGTGAGCCCCCGGATCACGGTCTCGAAGGGCACGCGGCGGTCCATCAGGTAGTTGTCATGTGTGCCGTAGCTGTGGCCGATGAAATCGGTATTGTTCTTGAACACCTTCACCACGCCGCGACCGGCCAGTTGCAGGTTCCGGCGGCGCACGCATTCCTCGATGATGCGCTCCCCGGCTTTGTCCTGCGCGATGATGTCGCGGAGGCTCTTGCATTCCGGGGTGGAATACTCGGGGTGCGCGTGGTCGTTGTAAAACCGCGCGCCGTTGGAGAGCACGAGGTCGCTCTTGATTTCCTGAAAGCTCAGCCTCCGGTTGAGGTCCTGAACGAAATACTTCGCCTCGTCGAAGTCCTGCATCAACTCCTCGACGCGAAACCCCCGGGCATCGAGATGCGGGTCTTCGAGCGAGTAATCCCACTTCATTTCCGTGTCGCGGGCCGGCGGGACCACTTCCGTATACGCCCGCACCAACGCGATGGACTCGGCCACCACGTCCACGGAGTCCACCCCGTCCACCGTGATGCCGTACTCCGTCTCAATGCCAAGCGTGCGCCGCATGATGCGATGCAATCATAGCGCATCTTACCGGGTTGTCACATCAACTGAATCAACAAGAGCGCGGCTCAGAGATTGGCGACGAACTCTTCGGGAGAAACACCCGCTTGCTTCAACACCCCACGCAAGGTACCGGGATCAATCTCGCGGTGCATCGGCACCACACATCCACGCTCCCCTCGGCGCAGAATGGCGTGGCTTCCTTTTTGTCGCAGGAAAACAAAGCCGAGCCGTTCGAGTGATTTCACCGCCTCAGAGCCTGAAACGAGCGGCAGCTTAGCCACGCGCTGGCTCCACCTCGAACGTCGTCAACAGCGGCTTGGCACGCGGTTCCAGAGGAAACTCGCTCAAGTACAACTCGACCGCCTCCCGCAGATTCGCCAAAGCCTCCTCAACGGACTTACCCTGCGTCGTCGTTCCCGTTTCAGGGTTCTGGGCGATAAGGACGCCGCTTTCTTCGCCAGGGTAAATAATCGCTGTGAGTGTCATGTCACTTGCAGCATACCAGCCTAATCAACCGCCCGCAATGGCCTGACTCACACCACCGGGCTGATTCCCTTGGTGCGTGCGGGGGCGCGCGTGTGGATGGGGGCGACCTTGACGACGTTCTCGGGGTCGTAATCGAGGAGCTTGAGCCAGTCTTCCGTGATGTCGGTCGGCGGGAAGATGTCGTTCTCGTGGTATTCGAGCTCGATGGACTGGAGCAGGTCGGCCTCGCTGATGCCCTCGTCCTTTTTCGACTCGATGCTGCGCTTGATGGCGAGTTCCTTGGCGCGCTCGACGATGCTGGCGATGATCGCGCCGCTGATCAGGTCACCCCGGTAGAGGATGTGGCTGCGGCCGCTGCGGAGCTGAACTTCAAGGAACCGGTTCTCGTCGCGGTGCGTGAAGAGATTCCCGATGATGCTATCGAGCAACGCCTCGAGCTTACCGGCCAGCGGCAAATCCTGGCTCAGGTAGATGCCGAAGATTTCCCGGGAGCCTTCCTTGTCCGGTCGGTTCACCTTGATCTTCCGGTCGATCCGACCGGGCCGCAGGATGGCCGGGTCAATCAAGTCCGCTCGGTTCGACGCGAGGATGATCACCACGTCGTGCAGCGACTCGATACCGTCCATCTCCGAGCAGAACATCGGCACGAGCGTCGAGAGGATATTGGAATACCGGCCCGCGCGGCGCGTCCCGAGGATACTCTCCGCCTCGTCGATGAACACAAACGGCATGTAGCCCTGTTTCCGTTTCTCGCGCGCCATCGTGAAAATCTCGCGCACCATCCGCTCCGATTCGCCGACCCACATGTTGAGGATCTCCGGGCCCTTGATGTGCATGAAACACTCCTTCATGTCGTGCCCGGCCTGCTCGCTCAGCTTGCGCGTGAGATTGTACGCCGTCGCCTTGCCGATGAGCGTCTTGCCGCAACCCGGTGGGCCGTGCAGGAGAAATCCTTTCGGCTGCGCGTAGTGGAACCGGCTGAACAGTTCCGGATGCAACATCGGCAGCTCGATCGCGTCCTTGATACCCTGAATCGCTGCGTGCTGGCCACCGACCCGGTTCCACGGCAACTCCGGCACGTCTTCGAGGTAGTATTCTTTCTGCCCGGGCGTGGCGAGCAACTCGACCGCGACGCGAAACGCCGGGTCGATCCGCACTTCGTCCCCGTTCTTGATCGCCGCCGGCAACAAATCGCTGCTGCGCTGCAAAATGATCGACTGCAACCCGTGTTCCTGCCCGATTCGCAGCCGGCCGTCCTTGAGCACATCCACCACCTTGCCGACCGGGCCCGAATTGTCGTAGCCGAGATCGCCGACGACCACGTACGCCTCGTTCACCAGCACGCGCGTCCCGATCTTCAAGGAGGGCAAATCGAGCCGGGGGTCCACGTTGGAGTAATAATCATGGCCGCCGACCGCGATGTGCGCGATTTCCTTCTTCGGCAACCCAAGGAACGTCCCGATCCGGTTGGCCGGGGCGGTGACCTTCTTGATGACCTCGTCCATCTTCTCGATGGCCGCCCGCGCCTCGCTCAGCGTGATGTCGTGTTCCTGAATCTGCTGGCGCAGCCGGTACAAGTCCACCCGGGCCGGGTCTCCTTCCCCGGTAGCGGCGATGAGTTTATCGACAAGCGAGATGGGCGACTCCTCGGCAGGGCCACCCCAGTTGTCCGTCGTCTCGAACGGCTCTCGACCGGCGCGCGGTCTTTTAAAAGGTTGGTCACTCATGTTGGCGACTGCGTCCCTTTCGTTGCCGGATTATAGCGCGGCAATTTTCCGACTGCAAACTCCGGCTGGTGACTGTAGCCGAAGCGTAAGCTTCGGCCGAGGCTCACGCCTCGGCTACAGGGGTTCCGCGACTGCAAACTGCACCCTTGATTGGCCACTTGGTTTCGCCTATAAACGCCCCGCTTTATGCGACACACGATATCCGTTTTGGTGGAAAACAAATTCGGGGTGCTCACCCGCATCTCCGGCCTCTTCAGCGGCCGCGGCTTCAACATCGACACCCTCAACGTCGCCCCCACGCAGGACCCGACCCAGTCCCGCATGACCATCGTCGTCAAGGGCGACGACGCGACCCTCGAACAAATCATCAAGCAACTCAACAAACTCGTCGATGTCGTGAAGATCCAAGACTTCCGCGACGACGAGTACGTCGACCGGGAGCTGGTGCTCGTGAAGATCAACTGCGACGCCAAGAACCGCTCCGAGGTCATGCAGATCTGCGACATCTTCCGCGCGAAGATCGTCGACGTTGCCCACAAGAGCCTCGCCATCGAGATCACCGGCAACGAGTCCAAGATCACCAAGTTCCTCGAACTGATGGAACCCTTCGGAATCCGCGACCTCACCCGCACCGGTAAAGTCGCCATGCCGCGCAAATAACGACGTTCCATCCGCATTCATCGGCAGCTAAGCAACGAACCTCTGCCCTTCTGCTGTCACATGTAGGCGCGCTTCTGTGAAGCGCGCGTCGTTCATCGTAATCGGGCGCTTCACAGAAGCGCCCCCACAAGGACAAGGCCTGCGCCGAGCCGACCGGGTAAAACCATCCCCACAGTTTGGCGAGGCTACCGGCAAAAAAGCTTCCCCGGCGCGATGAAAATCAGTCATTTGCTGACTGCATTGACCGTCCGCCGGCGGGCGGAACCTTCCGGCGGCCTGCAAATTGCCACTGCCGGCGGAAAATGGCTTTCTGCAGCCTGCAATTGACCGCCGCCGGCCGGAAGTCGGCGTTTGCAGCCTGCCATTCGCCAGATCCGGCCGGCGGAACCTTTCTGCAGGCGGCAGAAGAGCGCCAACGGCCGGCGGTGAGGAAATGCAGCCTGCAAAAGACCATTTCCCACCGGCGGAGGGTAATTGCAGCCTGCAGAAGAGCATAAATTATAGGCATTCAGCTGCCGCGCAATGAGATACGAGAAATAGCCCCAAATCGGCACTTCAGGTGTCGACTGGCCATCGCTGAGTTGTAGCGGCCGCCGTCCCGGCGGCAAATGAGCTTGGCTTCCGAACCCGTGAGCGTAGAATTTCCACCGTGACGCCAAACCACCGGCCCATATCTGTCCGACAAAAGACAACGGGCTTTGTCTTTTGCCCCTGACTTTGTCCCGTTACCAATGTTAGGTGTATCTGATATTGGAACTCCAAGGAAGGTATCGCACATGAATCAACAAGAATCGTGTCCGTGCTGCGGAAGCTCCCCAATCAAACGCGTTAAGAGCAACAAGAACGCACTCTCCTTGAACGGCGATCGCCGGTGTGAGGTCTGTCAGGCGCTTTGGTCTCCACCACTTCCGAAATGGGCAGCCTTGGTCTTCATCTTCGGGATGCCCGTTTTCGTTTTGTTGGCGTGGACCATGTTTCATTTCTCCTTTCCAGAGATGCCAGTGCTGAGGGGACAAAACCCAGTTCCGCTTGTTTTGGGATGTCTGGTTTATGTTTGGTTTGTGGTTTATCCAAGTATCCGCGTTCTATGCGGGAAAGCAGGACAACTCAAGATCCTGGAGAAACCCTCAACAACAAATCCAGTGTCTACTAAGTAGCATTATCGATACGGTGGAGCTTACCGTGTCCGCTTTGCGGCCACGGTAGCTCACCTCAGACGGAAGGCGGAAGAGTGACCGGCATGGGCGGAGTGAGTTCGGCTATAGCTGCCGGTCTGGTAACCACACTCCTGATTGTACGCCCTGATTAGGCCACTTCGAGCACGTCATGCAATCCATCACCCAAGATGCCCAGCGAGTGAGCCTGCTTTTCCAGTATGGCGTGCTGGATGCCGCCGCTGTCATTGCGTGGTCTGATGAGGTGATTGTTTAGATGGGGTCGCCACCGGATGCGCTACTTGAGCTCTCCACCACTGCCCCTGACCGGACTGCCGATGTTCTGTCGTGTCTACATCGGTTGAGTTCTGGAGCGGACTTTTGGCCAGCGTTGAGGAACGCGATCCCTCAGCTTCGGGATTTTGTCGCCTCCCATCCAGACCGTGCGGAGAGCATCGCCAATAATTTGTTTCTCACTGTCGCTCATTTCCCTGTTGCCGAGTTGCCAGATGATTTGCATTTCATCTACCGCTTCGATGAAGCATTCTCATTGGCGCGCGAGGGAACATACGGAGACACTGAGACAGTTTACCGAGAGTTCATTCATGAGATGGAGAGATTCAAACCATCCGTCCCGAGGTAGACCGCCAGTTGTTTCTTTTTGAGTTCAGCTTTGCCATTCAAGCCCGTTGCTGCGCAGGTCTCGCGGACCGGGCTTTCTCAATCCTCACGAGAACAAGACACCCTGTTGTTGTGGGAGCGGTTTGCAACCGCGACCGGTCGGGGTTGAAGCCGAGTCTGACGAGACGCGGGCCGCCGCAAACCCCTCCCACGAGAAGCTGTGAAATCCCCGACCTGACTGCCGGACCCTTCACGGCGGGCTGAGGGCAGCCCGCCCTACCGGAACTTTACCCGCCTCAACTGGATCGTTCCGGCTGAGGTAGACCGCCAGTCGTTTCTTTTTGAGTTCAGCTTCGCCATTCACTCCATTTCTGCCCGCCACCCTCAACGTCGCTTCCACCCCCAAGTCGTGGGGCGCCTTTGCAGCATCCTCTGGTGGTGAGCAGCAACTCAACGCTTGGTGGCTTGCGGGGTGCAGTTGGAAGTTTTGGCCAACCTCACTGTAGCCGAGGCGTGAGCCTCGGCCGAAGCTCACGCTTCGGCTACAACCGCCCAAAGATTCGAACGGCACCCTGGCTTGCGGGGCTGCGTTGACTTGGTTGTGGGTCGGGGCGTAAGGTTTCGGCATGGCGCAAACGCGAGAGGGTGGGCTGTGGCAGAAGGCGCAGCAGTTTTTGTTGGAGATACCGGTGGAGGTGTTGACCGGCCGTTCGGGGGCGCACCGGATCCGCAAGGCGTGCGCGTTCGTGTGGATGGTGGTGCGCGGGTTTGCGGCCAACCGGGGGCCGATGCGGGCGGCGGCGCTGGCGTATACGACGTTGCTGGCGCTGGTGCCGTTGCTGGTGGTGGCGTTGAGCGTGTCGAAGAACCTGCTCAAGGAGACCACCGGGCAGGTGGTGCCGCGGTTGATCGACCAGGCGGTCGCGACGGTGATCCCGCAACTGGAACATCTGCCGTTGCCGGACGACGCGTACGGCCCACCGGCGCCGGGGCAGGCGGTGATGTCGTCGCAGGCCCGGCAGGAGGTGGTGGCG
>OMJI01000098.1 GCA_900299315.1 Verrucomicrobiota bacterium
CCGATGAGCAACACCGCCTGTTCCTTCGGCCGGGACGCCTCCTTGCGCACATCTGCTGCCAGCCGGTCGGTGCCGTTCTTGGTGAACGTCAGTGGTGTGGATTTCATCCGACCGAGCTTCTGCTCAACGAGACGGCGAATGTCCGCAGCCTTCACGTCGCCGAAAATACAGATGACCATGTTGTTCGGGACGACGTACCGGCGGTGGAACGAAATCAAGTCATCTCGCTGTAACTTAGCGACTGTCTCGATCGTACCGGCGGAGTTGAGCCGGTAGGGATGCATCGTGAAGAGCGACTCGCGGAGCAGTTGTTGGCCGACGGGCAGAATCTTGTCCTGCTCGGCTTTGATTTCTGCAAGTTGGACTTCCCGCTCACGTTCCAGCATATCGGCGGGGAAGGTGGGGTTTTGCACGACGTCGGCCAACACGTTGAGCGCCCGGTCGAGATCTGGCTTCATGACGTGGGCGGCGAGGCCGAAGCTGTTATTACCGGCAAAGTAATCGATGCTGCCGCCAACCGACTCAATCTCATCGGCAATCTGCTCAGCCGTCCGGGACTTGGTACCTTTCAACAACAGCCGGGCGGTCAGTTTAGTGACGCCATTATTGCCGGCTGTCTCGGCGATCACGCCGCCTTTCATCAGAACTCGAACATCCACCAGCGGCAACTTCGGATCCTCCCGGACAAGCAAACGCAGGCCGTTCGGCAGTTCGATCTTCTGGATGGCGGTGTCAGTCTTGCCAGCTACCGTGGCGGTGGATTGTGGGGCAGTGCCAGTGGGGTTGAGGGTGGTGATGGTGAGTTGGCTGTCGGTCAGGTATTGCTTGGCGACGCGCCGGACGTCGGCCACCGTGACCTTCTGCAAATTGCGCAGATACGTCTCGGAGAAATTCGGATCGCCGGTCAGGAACTGGTTATGGCCGATGTCCGCCGCCTGTCCGTTCATGGTCTTGAGTTGTTCGAGCAGGTTGCTGGTGGTGATCTTGATGGCCTTCTCGACTTCCTCCTTGGAGAAGTCGAGCTTGGTGATTTCCGACCGGATGGCGCTGATGGCAGCCTCACGTTTGTCGGCATCGACGCTAGCCTCAATGATAAAGAGACCAGGATCGCCCGGCGTCCAACTCGAGGCCTCGACGCCGTGCACCACGCCCTGTTTCTCCACCAATTCCCGGTAGAGCCGCGAACTGCGTCCGTTGCCGAGAATGATGGCGAGCACGTCGAGCGGATAAACATCGGGGTGGGTGATATCCGGGATGTGCCACGCGAGATGAGCTTGGGCGAGCTGAATGGCCATTTCCTCATCGCGGCGACGGGTTTCGAGCTGGGGCGGTTCCGCGGGGACGTAAGCCGGTGGCACGGCTCCCATCTTGAAGTTCTTCGTGAGCGTCTCGATTCGCTGGAACACCTCCGCCGCCGAGACGTCGCCCACCACGGCGAACATCATGTTATTTGGCACGTAATGCCTCTTGTAATAGGCCACAACGTCATCGCGCGTGGTGCGGTTGTAGATGTCCGGGTAGCCGATGACGGGATGCCGGTACGGGTGCGTCGTGTAAGCCGTGTTCCACATCAACAAGCTTGCCCGCCGGTCGGGATTGTCCTGGTTCATCGCCATCTCGCGGAGGATGACGCGCTTTTCCTTCTGGAGCTCCTCGTCCGGGATGGTGGCATTCATCATGCAATCGGCGAGGATGTCGACCGCCGTCTGCCAGCCTTCCTTCGGGATGTCGATGTGGAAAACCGTCTGCTCAAAGGACGTGTAGGCGTTGATGTAGCCGCCGTGCCGCTCAATCTCCTGCGCGATCTGCGCGACGCCGCGCGTGGTCGTGCCCTTGAAGAGCATGTGTTCGAGAACGTGCGAGAGCCCGGCTCCCATCCAATCCGCCTCGGTGACGCTGCCGGCCTTCACCCACGTCTGCGCGCTGACCACCGGCGCGCTGTGATCTTCGCGGACAAGGATGGTCAGGCCGTTGGGCAGAACCCGTTTCTGGACGGGGCTGACGGCAAACGTGGCGGTAACAGCACAGAAAAAGGCGATGAGCGAAAGAAGGCAGCGTTGCATGCGGTATCAGACAACTAGTTCTGACCGCTGCTCAATTTTTCCTGATCCGTGGCGCGGCGGTCAGAACGCTGGGAGGCGCTCGCGGATGAGCGCCGGTGGGAAGAGCGGACCGGTGGGAGATAGGGCTTCACGAAGGCTTCGTCGAAATCATAGCCGCCCTTGAAATCTTCCCGGCTGTCCTGCTCGGTCTTGCCGAGAATGCCCCGATCCACCATGTTAAAGACGATCTCGGCAAAATCTTCGCACTGGCTGACGCCCCAGTAGTTGAGGACTGTCTTGGCCATCGGGCCGTACTGTTGGAGACTGAACTGCCGCAGGCCTTCGAGCAATTCTTGGCCGCTGACGTGCCGGTGGGACTTGTCCCCCTGCTTCTTGAGAGACTTCAAGGTGTAATCCAGACCTTCGCGGACAAACTGGTACGCGTCCCGGTCATAGCGGGAATCGGCCTTGATGATTTCCTCGATGCGCTCTCCGAAATTAATCTTCTCCATGATCGAATTTCGTCTCCACTCTCACGGCTGGCGGCTTCGGCTGGTGCCGCGCCCGCCATTCCCTGACCACAGTTCCCAGCACGAGAGCACCAGCCAATAACAGAACAATCTGCGATTCCTGTCTCGTGAGTTTGAACATACCGGCTACCACACCGCGTTCGAACGCACCGAATATGCCGCAACTCCCGCCCGCGCTCAAACACTTTTTACGCCGCCGCGATATTCACCAACTTACCCGGCACGACAATCACCTTCTTGATCTGCCTCCCGGCAATGAATTCCGCCACCTTCGCGGACGCGAGAGCCAGCTTCTCCAATTCTGCCGCCGCCGCATCCGCCGGGACGGTCAGCTTCGCGCGCACCTTGCCGTTGACCTGCACCACGATCTCAACGCTGCTCTCCACGAGCAATGCCGGGTCAAACGCCGGCCAAGGGTCGTAGGCGAGCGTCTGGTTGTGACCGAGGATTGCCCACAGTTCCTCCGCCAAGTGCGGCGCATACGGTGCGAGCAGCAACGCGAAGGGCTCCAGCACAGCGCGTGGCCGGGACTCTTGCGCGGTGACAGCGTTCACGAACTCCATCATCGCGGAGATCGCCGTGTTGAACGCCAGCGCTTCCGTGCGCTCCGTGACATTCTTGATCGTCTGGTGCAACGCCTTCACCAAAGCCGGGGTCGGCGCGCTGCCATCCACTTCCTCGTACAACCGCCAGACGCGTCCCAGAAACCGGTAAACGCCCTGCACGCCTTCCGTACTCCACGGCTTCGTCGCTTCGAGCGGGCCCATGAACATTTCGTATAACCGCAACGTGTCGGCGCCGTACTCGCGCACCACATCGTCGGGATTGATCACGTTGCCCCAGGACTTCGACATCTTCCGGTTGTCCTCGCCGAGAATCATGCCTTGATTGATCAACCGCATGAACGGTTCCGGTGTGGAAACGTGACCGAGGTCGTACAGTACCTTGTGCCAGAAACGCGAGTAGAGTAGGTGCAACACCGCGTGCTCCGCCCCGCCGACGTAGAGGTCGACCGGCATCCAATACTTTTCTTTGTCCTTCGCGATAAACGCGCCGGCATTCTTCGGGTCGATGTACCGGAGATAATACCAACAACTACCGGCCCACTGCGGCATCGTGTTCGTCTCGCGCTTACCGGCTCCGCCGCACTGCGGACACTTGCAATTCACCCAATCCGTCGCCTTCGCCAACGGCGGTTCGGCATTGCCGGATGGCGAGTAGTCCTTCAACTCCGGTAAGCGGAGCGGCAATTCGCTCTCCGGCACCGGCACCGTGCCGCA
>OMJI01000099.1 GCA_900299315.1 Verrucomicrobiota bacterium
CGGTTGGTGTTGGACTACTACCCGCTGACGATCGACGTCGTCTACGCGCGGTTGGGTGAGCGCAGCTCGTTCGGTCCTGGCTCGAGCACGAAGCTCAATGACATCCAAGCGCTCTTCATCAACGGCCGGTATGAGTTCACGGATTCGTTGATCAAGAATATCGAAGCCTACTTCGGGTATGTCATCAATGGCAACGACTCGTCTAGCTTCGACGGCACCAGCCGCATCCCGCCGATTGCGAATAGCAATGGTGATTCGCCCATGCTCATCGGTCTCCGCGGTGATGTGAACTTGACCGAGAACTTCCAGACTTGGTTTGAAGGTGCGTATGAGTTCGGCAGTGGCTCAGCAGGCACGACCGAGAACATCAGCGCCTTCTTGGCCAATGTCGGTGGCAAGCTCACGTTGAAGGACGTGAACATGGTCCCGGCGTTTAACTTCAACTACATCTACGCCTCCGGCGGTGGTAGTGAAGGAGAACACTCCTTCCGTCCGTGGTTTGACTATGTGGATGGCTACAACGGCCATTTGTTCATGCCGTTGCTCTCCAATATCCATGTCTTCAACCTCGGCGCGTCCGTCAAACCGAGCGAGAACACCTCCGTGTCTGTTCAGGGTTTCTACTACCTGAAGGTGGATAAGGACAGCTCTGTTGGCAGCAACCCCAATGTCGACTTCGGTGGAATTGGGTTCTTCTCTGCCAATGACTCCCGCGAAATCGGCTGGGAAATCGACACGATCTTGGGCTATGACTATAGCAAAGACGTTCGCTTCCAGTTGGTCTATGCGGCCTTCATCCCGGGCAATGCCCTGCACGCTGACCAAGCAGCCGACTCCGTCGCCCACTTGGTCCGTGGCGAAATCAACGCCCGGTTCTAAGCTGACCAGAGCGTAATTAACAGAAAAGCCCCTCGGTTCGCCGAGGGGCTTTTTCTTTTCCCGCAGACTCGTTTAACCTTCGTTCTTGAAAAACATCACGCTGAGCGGGGGTAGGGTCAAGTTGAGGGAGTGCGACCGGCTGTGCATGGGTACCGGGTCGGCTTCGAAGCCGCCGAGATTGCCAAGGCCGCTCCCGCCGTACATCGTGGCGTCACTATTGCTGAGCTCCTGCCAGAACCCCGGCCGCGGCACCCCAATCCGGTAATCAAACCGCGGCACTGGGGTGAAGTTGCATACCACAAGAATGATGTCCTTGGTGCTCCGCGCATACCGGAGGAGGCTCATCGTGCTGTTTTGCCAGTCGTTGCAATCCAGCCATTCGAAACCTGTCGGGCTGAAATCCAACTCGTGCAGCGCAGGTTCCCGCTGATAAAGCCGGTTCAGGTCGGCCAGCCAGTTGTGCAGCCCGCCGTGCGTCGGGTACTGGAGCAAATGCCAGTCGAGGCTGGAGTCGTGACTCCACTCGTTCCACTGGCCGAATTCACCGCCCATGAACAGCAGCTTCTTACCGGGCTGGGCGTACATGTAGCCGTAGAGCGCGCGCAGATTGCCGAACTTGTCCCAGTCATTGCCGGGCATCTTGTTGATGAGCGACCCCTTCTCGTGAACGACTTCGTCGTGCGACAGCGAGAGGACGAAATTCTCATGGAACGCATAGAGCAACCGGAACGTGAGCTGGTTGTGATGGTGCTTCCGGTAGACCGGGTCCTTGGCCATGTACTTGAGCGTGTCATGCATCCAGCCCATGTCCCACTTCATGCCGAAGCCAAGGCCACCCAGGTACGTCGGGCGCGACACCATCGCCCACGACGTCGATTCCTCAGCGATCGTCTGCACATCCGGGAAGTTCTGGTACACGGCCTCGTTGAACTTCCGCAGGAATGAAATCGCCTCCAGGTTCTCGTGGCCGCCGTGCTCGTTGGGAATCCACTCACCGTCCTTGCGGGAATAATCCAAATACAGCATCGACGCCACCGCATCCACCCGCAAGCCGTCGATGTGATACTTCCGCAGCCAGAACAGCGCGCTGCTCAGCAAGAAGCACCGGACCTCGTTGCGCCCATAATTGAAAATGAAACTCTTCCAGTCCGGGTGGAATCCCTTCCGCGGATCGGCATGCTCGTACAGGTGTGTACCATCAAAATAACTCAGCCCGTGCGTGTCGGTCGCGAAATGCGATGGCACCCAGTCCAAAATCACCCCGATGTTGTGCTGGTGCAGATAATCCACCAGATACATGAAATCCTGCGGCGTGCCATACCGGCTCGTCGGCGCAAAGTAACCGGTCGTCTGATACCCCCACGAACCGCCGTAGGGATGCTCCATCACCGGCATCAACTCCACATGGGTATAGCCCATGTCATTCAAGTACTCCGCCAACTGCGACGCCATCTCCCGGTACGTCAGCGACCGGCCACCCTCCTCCGGCACCCGCCGCCACGACCCGACGTGCATCTCATAAATCGAAATCGGCGCGTCCAGCCCGTTCCGTTTCGGGCGTTGCTTCATCCAGTCGGCATCGTTCCACTGGTAATCCAGATCCCAAACGATCGACGCCGTGCGCCGCGGCACTTCGTGATAGAAGCCGTACGGATCCGCCTTATCCACCCGGTGCCCGTGCTGCCGCGAGATGATGTAGTACTTATAATGCGTGCCTTTGCCCGGCCCGGGAATGAAGCCCTCCCAAATCCCGCTCGCCGCCCGGGGTCGCAGGGGGTGGCTGGCTTTGTCCCAGTGATTGAAATCCCCCATCACGCAAACCTGTGCCGCGTTCGGCGCCCACACCGCGAAATACGTCCCCCCCACGCCGTCCACCGTCACCGGGTGCGCCCCCATCTTCTCATAAATCTGCTGATGGGTTCCCTCGTTGAACAGGTACAAATCCATGTCCGTCAACAAGGAGAAATCCGGGCGGCTTGCGCCGGTTTGCGGGGTTGCAGAGGGCGCCTTTTTCACCATAATTGCTAGCGAGCCTAGCACAAACCTCCCGGATGAGCGCGACTGAAATTTTCGACGTGGTGGACGAACGCGATTGCGTCATCGGCCGTGCCTCGCGCGCCGAGGTGCACGCCCGCCGGCTCCGGCACCGCGCCGTCCACATCTTCCTCTTTAATTCTCGCGGCGAGATTTACCTCCAGAAACGATCCGCCACTAAGGACTCCTTCCCGCTCTGCTACGATTCCAGCGCGTCCGGCCACCTCGATGCCGGGGAGGACTACGACGCCTGTGCCAAACGCGAACTCTACGAGGAACTCGACCTCACCGCCGGCCCACTGATTCGCCTCTTCAAGATCGATGCGTGCGCTGAGACCGGGCAGGAATTCGTCTGGGTCTACCGGCTCGATGGCGACCTGGTCCCGGTACCCAACCCGGCCGAGATCGAATCCGGGCGCTACTGGTCGCTAGCGGAAGTTCGCGCGGCGCTAGCCGACCGGCCGAAAGAATTTGCCCGCAGCTTCCGCCACATTTTCGCGCACTTCGAACGCCTGCCGGCTCACGCCAAGTGATCCATCCAGTGTTCGTCCACCAGCACGCTCAGGTCGAGGAAGACCTTCTTGTTCATCGCCACCTCGAATTCTTTCCGGGCCGCGCTGCCAATGTCCTTGATGCGCCGGCCGCCGGCGCCGATCAACATCCGTTGATGCCGGTCGTCCGTCGTGAGGATGGCGGCCTTGATGTAGACCACCGGCTTGCCGGCCTTGTCCTTGCGATCCTCGACCTGCTCCACCTGCACCGTCGCGGTGTACGGGACTTCCTGGCCGGTCTGGAGGAAGAGCTTCTCCCGGATGAGCTCACCAATCCAAAACTCGTTCGTGACGTTCGTGACCTGACCGTCGGGATAATGCAGCGGCCCGACCGGTAAATGACGGAAGATGGCTTGGACCAGCAGATCAACTCCCTTCCCAGTCAGCGCGGAAAGCTCGATCGCCGAGACGTATTTGCTTCCCTGCTCCAGCCACGTCTGCCGGAAGGGCCGCTCCGTCTGGTCAGCCTTATTGAGCACTAAAACCTTGGGCTGTGTCGCTTGCGTCACCAGATCCGTCACGCGCTGATCCTCCGGTCCCGGTGGACGCGTGGGATCGACGACATGCACCAGCAGATCAATTCCCTCCAGCGCGTCCCGCACCTTGTGGTGCAGGTTCTGGACGAGCTTGCTGGGCTGCGTCTTGAAGATCCCGGGCGTGTCCACGAACACAATCTGCCCCTCCGGCCGCGTCACCACGCCGTGATACGTGTCGCGCGTAGTCTGAGGTTTGGGCGTGACGATGGCGATCTTGGTGCCAACGAGCGCGTTGAGGAGCGTGGACTTGCCGACGTTGGTGCGCCCGACGAGAACGGCAAAACCGGATTTCAGATGCGGGTGTTCAGTCACGGGCGCGGATGATAGCACAAATATCCCGCCGCTGCCTTGTCATCCCCGGTCAACTGCGGTACGCTGCGCGCGATGGCGGCGGAGTCACAACGGGTTTCTCCCCCTCAACCGGAAGCGGTCTTCAACACCTTCCGCCGCAAACCGCTCCGCCCCTTCTATTCGCTCCGTGAAATCCAGATCGGCGCCGTCATTGTCGTCGGCTTGGCCGGGATTGCCGGCTGGGTCGCGTGGCGCGGCGCGCATCCCGACCCGGCCTTGTTCACCACCGACGAGTCACTACTCACCAAGCGCGGCGCGAGCATCCCGGTCTACAAACGCGCGGTCAAACCGTGGGCCGAACCCGGCACCACCGGCGCGGCCGCCCCCCGGCTCGATCCCTTCCCGGCCGCGGTGACGGACGGCGGCTGGCAACTCACCGGCGCGCCGCAGATGTTCGACGCGGCGAACCTGTACGAGAAGATCGACGGCCGGGAGGGCTTCTATAAATCGTTCGGGTTCCAAAAACTTTACTGCCTCGCGCTCAAGTCCGGGTCCCTCGGCCTCGACATCGAACTCTTTGACCTCGGCACTAGCGCCAACGCCCTCGGCGCGTTCGGTGCGGAGATTTCCAATCCGCAGACCGCCGTGCAAGCGACGCCGACCGGCTTGTGGTACGTCACGCGCAACGGCGGATTTCTCACCCAAGGCCGGTACTACGCGCGGCTCATCGGGTCGGACGACGCCGAGCCGGTGCGCCAGAAGATTGCCGGCTTGCGCGAGGCGTTCAGCACAACGCTACCCGGCGAGCCGATGCCGTGGGCCTATGCGTTGCTGGCCGGTAAGCTCAAGTTCAGCCCGGCCGCCATCCAGTATCAGAAGGAGAACGCATTCTCATTCGGGTTCGCCGCGGAGTTTTACTCGGCGCGGCTGCCGGGAGCCGACGCGGAGATTTTCATTTCGCGCCGTTCCGACAACTCCGAGGCGAAGGCGCTGGCCGCAAAGCTCAGCGCCGGCTTTGCCTCGTTTGGCAAGCAGACCAGTTCCGGCCTCATCCACAACGACATGATCAACGCCTACGACGGCGTGCGCCCGGTCGGCGAATACGTGATCGGCGTCCGGCTGGCGTCGTCGGAGGCGGAGGCGCGGGAGTGGATGGGCAAGCTGGAGACTGCGATTGCAGGTGGTTATGAGTGACGAGCAACAATTCCGCACCGAGCGGCGGAAGGAAAACGCCGCGGCGCCACGCGAACGGCTGCCGGGCGAGTGGCCGACTCGGCGGGAATTCATCAAGCGAGTCGGCGCGTTTGCGCTGGCGGCCGGTGGGACGGCGGCGTTGTGGAAGGCGTTGCGAGATCCCGAAGGCGAACGCGGCAAGCCGCAGGAGCCGGTGTTCCGACTGAAGAATTACCGGGTGGCGCCACCCACCGGGGCCAAAGTGCTCGGCGTGGCGCGCGGCAGCCGGTACGATTTGATGTTGAAGATGGCCATCGGCGCGATTGGCGGCATCGAGCATTTCATCCGGCCCGGTGATGTGGTGCTCATCAAGCCGAACGTGGCGTTCGACCGCGCGCCGAAGCTCGGGGCGACGACGAACCCGGAGGTGTTGGGCGCGTTGATCCGGTTGGTGCGCGAGGCCGGGGCGTCAGAAATCCGGGTGGCGGATAATCCCATCGAGTCGCCGGAAAACTGTTTCGCCAAGACTGGTATCGCTGATGCCACCCACCAAGCGGGCGCCAAGTTATATATGCCGACGCCAGCCAGTTTCGAGATGCTGGAGGTGCCGGGCGCGAAATTGATCGCGCGCTGGCCGTTCTTCTACCGGCCGTTCCGTGGCGTGGAAAAAGTCATCGGCATCGCACCGATCAAGGATCACAATCTCTGCCACGCGAGCATGACGACAAAGAATTGGTACGGCCTGCTCGGCGGACGCCGCAACCAGTTTCATCAGGACATCCACAACATCGTCGCCGACCTCGCGTTGATGATGGCGCCGACGTTCGTGGTGCTGGATGCGTCCCGGGTGTTGCTGAAGAACGGACCTACCGGCGGCGATTTGTCCGATGTGATGGAAGGCCACACGCTCATCGCCGCGACTGACCAGATTGCGGCGGATGCGTTCGGATTCTCGGAGATTTTGGCGCGGAAAGGCGACTTGCCGCAGTATTTATATCATGCCCGCGACCGAGGTCTCGGTAATCCCGATTGGCGGAGCGTCGCGATCAAGGAGGAGCAGGTGGGATGAGTTGCGGCTGCGGTAAAGACGGTGGATGTGAAAAGCCGGTCTTCTTCGCGAAGGAGCCGCCGGGCACGAACGGGGTGAAGGCGCCGTGGTGGATGAAGGCGTTTCGGATCACGCGAGTCCGGGTGTTCTCGCAGGCGTTTTTCTTTGGGCTGTTCTTCTTCTTCATCTACGTGACGTGGTTCAGTCGGCTGAAAGGCTACCCAGTCTCGTTGTTCTTGGAAGTGGACCCGCTGGTCGGTATCGCCACGGCCATCGCAACGCACACCGTCTACCGGCATCTTGTCTGGAGTCTCTGGCTAATCATCCCAACGCTTTTGCTGGGCCGGTGGTTCTGCAATTGGATGTGCCCGTATGGCACGCTGCACCAGTTCATCGGCTGGCTGTTCAACACGCGGCGCAACATCGACAAAATCGCCATCAACCGGTACCGCTCTATCTTCCAGCTCAAGTACATCATTCTCGTCGTGTTCATCCTCCTCGCCGCGTTTGGGTCGCTGCAGATCGGGTTGCTCGACCCGATTTGCATCATGTACCGGACGTTCACCACCGGCATTGCGCCCGCCAACGACCTCGCGGTGTCGAGCATTGGCGGCGCGCCTTGGCAACTATTCAAGCCGGGGACAGAGGAATACCGGGTGTTCTATGCGACGTGGTTTGTGGGGCTGGTGTTCCTCGGCTTGGTGGGGATGAACCTTGTCATCCCCCGGTTCTTCTGCCGGGTGTTGTGTCCGCTCGGCGCGCTGCTCGGATTTCTCTCCCGGTTCGCACTCTGGCGGATCGACCGCGACGTGACGCGTTGCACCGATTGCAATCTCTGCCTCGCGCATTGCGAAGGCGCGTCCGATCCGCAGGCGGCGTTGCGCAAGAGCGAGTGTTTCGTCTGCTTCAACTGCATTGACGACTGTCCGGAGGACGCGCTTTCGTTCCGCTTCCTGCCGGTGAAGAAACCGGTGCTGACCCGGCAGCCGTTGAGCAAGCTGCCGGAAACCGAGGTGGCTTGGCCGGCGTTGCCGCGGCGGCAGTTGTTGCTCACCGGCGTGCTCGGCGTGCTGGCATATCCGCTCGTGCGATTGTCGGCGGCGGTGAACCCCCGGGCGTTCGACAAAAAGGCGATTCGCCCGCCGGGTTCGGTGGCGGAGCCGGAGTTTCTCGAGCGGTGCATCAAGTGCGACCAGTGCATCAATGTCTGCCCGACCAATGTGCTGCAGCCGGCGACGTTGATGCAGGCCGGGTTGGAAGGGTTGTGGACGCCGGTGATGGACATGCGAATCGGGTTCTGCCAGTTGAACTGTACGTTGTGCAGCGAGGTGTGCCCGACCGGGGCGATTCAGAAAATTTCCACGGAGAAAAAACTCGGCGTGGGCCGGTACGCCGCAGCCGGGCCGATCTCGGTGGGCACGGCATTCTTTAACCACGGCCGGTGCCTGCCGTGGGCGATGGAGACGCCGTGCGTCGTGTGCGAGGAAGTGTGCCCCGTTTCGCCGAAGGCCATCGGCACGTACGATGAGCAGGTGAAGCGTTGGGACGGGACGATGGTGATCTTGAACAAACCGTACATGCGACCGGAACTCTGCATCGGTTGCGGAATTTGCGAGCATGAGTGCCCGGTCGCGGACGACAAGGCCGTTTATGTGACTGCCGTCGGCGAGACCCGGTCAAAAGACCGGTCGCTGCTGTTGCGGTCGCGCCAAACCTGAGGAGGAATCGTCATGAACATGCCTGAGAAGAAACTGACCCGTCGCGAAATGTTGAAGCTGGCCGGCTTGCTGGGCGTGGCCGGTGCGTTTGGCGGAGCCGCGTCAATCGCCGGGGAGGAAGCGACCCCGGCCTTGCCGCAAGTACCGCGGCGCGTCCTCGGCAAGACCGGGGAGAAGATCCCGATTCTCCTCGTCGGCGCCGCGATGAATCTCGACCAGCGGTTCGACCCAAAGCTGGCGGAGGCGATGCGGTTCGGCGTGAATTATTTCGACACGGCAGATTGCTATGCCGGTGGCACAAGCGAGACGGCGATCGGCAATTTCATGCAGCGTACCGGAAAGCGGAAGGAAATCTGGATCACCACGAAGTCGGACGACCACACGCCCGCCGGAATGGTTAAGGTGCTGGAACGCAGCTTGGAGAAGTTGCAGACCGACCATGTCGAGTTGTTCTTCCTGCATGCGCTGGTGGACAAGAAATCCCTCAGCCCGGAGATGAAGCAGGCTGTCGATAACTTGAAGAGGTCCGGGAAGATTAAACACTTCGGCTTCTCCTGCCACAACAACACCGTCGCGGAGTTGCTCAACACTGCTGCGGCGTTGGGTTGGATCGACGCGATCATGTTCAAGTACAACTTCCGTGAGTACGGCAACGTCGAGCTCAATGCGGCGATGGATGCCTGTCACAAGGCGAACGTCGGCCTCATCGCGATGAAGACGCAGGGGTCAGCCGTCTCGTTCGCGGAGCAGGTGAAGAAGTTTGAAGGGTCGCCGTTCACCCATCACCAAGCCGTCCTCAAGGCGGTCTGGGCGGACGACCGGATCACCGCCGCCGTGTCGCACATGGACACGCTGGAAAAGATGAAGGACAACATCGCCGCGGCGCTCGACAAGCGGGAGTTGTCGGCGCTCGACCGTACCGGGTTGCAAGAGTTCGCGGCAGCCACGAAGTGCGGCTACTGCGCCGGTTGCGATCATATCTGCGGCGCGGCGCTGCCGCCCGGCATTCAGGTGGCCGACACGCTGCGGCTGCTGATGTATCACGATGCCTATCGGGATCCGCTCAAGGCCCGGGAACTCTTCGCCAAGCTACCGGCTCCAGCCCGGCAGATTGAGGGCGTCGATTTCTCTCGTGCCGCCGCGCTTTGCCCGAACAAGGTGGATCTGGCGAAACATATGCAACGCGCCGCGCGGGTGTTGGCATAATTGACAGGTGCGGTTCAAAGTGCTCGGCAGACCCTGTAGCCGAGGCGTAAGCCTCGGCCGAAGCTTACGCTTCGGCTACAGTTTTCAGCGGGTGCCAACACATTGAGCTACACCTGTAGTTGACGGCGCTGTTGACAGTGAACGGCCGGTTTGGCTAGTATCCGCCCGCTCAGTGAAACAATCCCAGGACGGAGGAACACTGCTATGAAAGCTCTCGCTAAAATCGCCCCCATCGTAATCATTCTCGCTTGCGCCGCCTCGCTGTTTTTTGTGTTCAAGCTCAGCGGCCAGAAGACCGGCCTCATCGCGGACTTAGCCGACACCCGGTCCAAGCTGGAATCGACCACCGCGAAGTTAAATGAGACCAAACAGGAACTGGCCACCACCTCCAGTAAATTGAAGCAGTCCGAGAACGATCTCGCCTCCACCAAGGCTAATCTCGACGCCAAGGAAATCGAACTCGGCCAGAAGAAGCGCGAAGCCGAGGAACTCACCAAGGCCAAAGCCGATGCGGAGCAGCAGTTGGCGGCGTTGAAGGACAAGATGGACGCGGCCGACAAGGAAATGGCCGCGTTGAAGGAGAAGCTCGGCGGCTTGGGTAACGTTGAGGAAATCACCAAGAAGCTCGAAGAAATCACCGCCGCCAACAAGTCGCTGGGCGAGAAGGTTGCCGCCTTGACCACCGAGAACGGGATTATCGCCAAGAAACTTGAGGAAGCCACCACCACCCCGGCCGATCTCCGTGGGCGCGTCGCCATGGCGAAGGGCCAGTGGAACTTCCTGATCATGGACATCGGTAAAGACCAGCGCGTCCAGCCGAACACCGAGTACCTCGTCTATCGCGACAGCAGCTTGGTTGCGAAAGCCAAGGTCAGCACCGTCTATCCCAACAGCAGCGTTGCCGACCTCGTCCCCGGCTTCACCAAGACGATGCCGCGCGAAGGCGACACGGTGGTCTTCAAGAAGATGTAATGACTGTGCGTCGCGCGCTCCTGATTCTCTTGGCGGCTCTGGCTGTCGCCGGTTGCGCCACTCAGCGGGATGACGTCAGCACCATCCCGTGGAATCGGCCGCAAAGCTGGGAAGGCGCTGGCGGTCTCGGCGGGTTCCGCACCCCCGGCAGTCCCGGCTACTGAGCGCTCGCTACACCAACAACTCGGCGATCTGGACGGCGTTCAGCGCGGCGCCTTTCAAGAGCTGGTCGCCGCTCACGAAGAGTTCCAAACCCCGGCCGTCTTCGCGGGACACGTCCTGCCGGATGCGACCGACCAGGCAGTCGTACATACCGGAAGCGTCGATCGGCATCGGGTACTTCTTGTTGGACGGATCGTCCACCACCTGTACGCCCGGTGACTTGGCGAGAATCGCCCGCGCCTCCGCCGGGGTGATGGGCCGCTCGAACTCGATGTTCACCGCTTCACTGTGGGCCCGGTAGACGGGCACGCGCACGCACGTCGCGGAAATCTTCAGGGTCGGGTGATGCATGATCTTGCGCGATTCGTTCACGAACTTCATCTCTTCCTTCGTGTAGCCGTTGTCGAGGAACACATCGACGTGCGGGAAGAGATTGAACGCGATCCGCTGCGGCAGCGTGTCCGCCCGGATATCCTTCTCGCCGCGCAACACCTTCGCGCTCTGCTCCTCCAACTCCGCCATCGCCTTCGCGCCCGCGCCGCTGGCCGCCTGGTAGGTGGAGACCACGATGCGCTTCACCGGGTTGACCTTGTGCAACGGATACACGGCCACGAGCATGATCGCGGTCGAGCAATTGGGGTTGGCGATGATGCCCTTGTGCAGCTTGGCATCACCGGGGTTCACTTCCGGCACGACGAGCGGCACATCCGGCTCCATGCGGAACGCGGACGAGTTGTCGATCACCACGCAACCCGCCGCCACGGCCGCCCCGGCAAACTCCTTCGACCGACCCGCGCCTGCGCTGAACAACGCAAAGTCGATCCCCTTGAAAATGTCTTTCGTGAGCAATTCCACTGTCACGTCGGCGCCCTTGAACTTCAGCTTCTTGCCGACGCTCCGCTCCGAAGCGAACAACCGCAGGTTCTTGACCGGGAAATTCCGCTTCTCCAAGGTTTCCATCATCTCGATGCCGACCGCGCCGGTCGCACCGACCACTGCCACGTTGTAGGTCTTGCTCATTTGATTACTCCTGAAAGGGCGGCCAAATTGCCGAAAAGCACGCTGCCCAGCAAGCGAATTCTTGGCCGCGATTACGTCAGCGCCGCAAGGCTGCCGGCCTTTGCCAGTTCGTCTTCCATCTCCACGATCTCCTTGATGTTCTGGAGAAACCACGGGTCGATGTGGCTGAGCCGGTGAATTTCCTCGGTCGTGAAGCCGGCGCGGTACGCGTGCCGGATATAGAAAATGCGTTCGGCGCAGGGTGTGATGAGTTTGCGCTCGATCAAGTCCCGGTCCACCAACTCCCGGCCGCCGCCCCATTTGCCGCCGCCGAGGCCGTGGGCGCCGATTTCCAAACCGCGCAGCGCCTTCTGGAGACTCTCTTTGAACGTCCGGCCGATCGCCATCACTTCGCCGACGCTCTTCATCTGCGTCGTCAACGTCGGGTTGGCCTGCGGGAATTTCTCGAAGGCAAATCGCGGAATCTTGGTGACCACGTAATCAATCGTCGGCTCAAAGCTGGCCGGGGTGGTCTTCGTGATGTCGTTGGGAATCTCGTCGAGCGTGTAGCCGACCGCGAGCTTGGCGGCGATCTTCGCGATGGGAAAGCCGGTCGCCTTCGAAGCGAGCGCGCTCGACCGGCTCACGCGCGGGTTCATTTCGATGATCACCATCCGGCCGTTTTGGGGATTCACACCAAACTGGATATTCGAGCCACCGGTCTCGACGCCGATCTCGCGGATGCAGGCGAAACTGGCGTCGCGCATGATCTGCCATTCCTTGTCGGTCAACGTCTGGATTGGCGCCACGGTGATGCTGTCGCCGGTATGCACGCCCATCGGGTCCAAGTTTTCAATCGAGCAGACGATGACGCAGTTGTCGGCTTTGTCGCGCATCACCTCGGTCTCGTATTCCTTCCAGCCGATGAGCGATTCCTCGACGAGAATCTCCGTGACCGGGCTGGCTTCGAGACCTTTCTGCGCCATCTCGTCGAACTCTTCCCGGTTGTACGCGATGCCGCCGCCGGTGCCGCCGAGCGTGTAGGCCGGGCGGATGATGACGGGGAATCGGCCGATTTTCTTCGTGATCTCCCGCGCCTCGTCGAGCGTGTGCGCGACGCCGCTGACCGGCAGGTCGAGGCCGATCTTCTGCATCGCTTCCTTGAACTTCAGCCGGTCCTCGCCCTTCTCGATCGCCTCCGCCTTCGCGCCGATCATCTCCACGCCGTGCTTCTGCAACACGCCGCTCCGCCACAACGCCATTGCCGTGTTCAAGCCGGTCTGCCCGCCCAGTGTCGGCAGCAACGCGTCGGGCTTCTCGCGTTCGATGATCTTCTCGACCGCCTCGGGTGTGATCGGCTCGATGTAGGTGCCGTCGGCGAACTCGGGGTCGGTCATGATCGTGGCCGGGTTCGAGTTCACCAGCACGACCTTGTACCCCTCCTCGCGCAACGCCTTGCAGGCTTGGGTGCCGGAATAGTCAAACTCGCACGCCTGCCCGATGACGATCGGGCCGCTGCCGATGATGAGAATCTTGTGGATGTCCGTGCGTTTGGGCATGGCGATTGGGTGCGAACGATATGCGACTCGCCGCCGCCGTTCAACCCGATTCTGTTGCCAGCGCCGGCTGCCGGCGTTTGAAGCGCTGGCTCAAGCGGTTGGACGGCGCTTCCACCAGCCGATGCAGCACTTCCGCCCCGGCCAGCGACAGGATGATCGCCGCCGTCACCGACAGCCACAACACCACCGCGCTGCCGGCTTCCGCCGACTTCAGCCGGTCGAGCAGGTTCAACCCGATCAACATGTGCAACAGGTAAATGCTGTAACTGATCTTGCCCAAGTGCAGCAGCGGCCGGTACGCCAGCATAGTGGATAGCCGGCCCGCGATCCCGATGGCGAAAATCGCTCCTGCAGTCGCGACCGATACCACTCCGTCCAAATGCCCCTTCCCGATGACGACAGCCGCCAACGCCACGATGCCCGCCGCCACCCAGCCGGTCGGCACGCGCCGGCGGAGCGCCCAGTAAATGGCCACGCCCAGGAAGAATGTCCACGCCCGGCCGCCAAAGTCCGGGCTGGAATGATAAAACCAATGCCACAACGACCACCCGCTCACCATGGCCACGCCGAGCGCCGCCACCCACGACCGCGCCGAGTAATACGCCACCACGAGCAGCAGTAGATAAGACAGATAAAATTGCACCTCCAGGCACAACGTCCACGCCACATCCAAAATCCCGTGCGCGGGGTACACAAACGGCAGGTTCTGCAGATAAAACAGGTTGCTCAGGATACCTTTGAGTCCACCGTACATCAGGTAGTAATCCCGCCACGGCCCCAGCCAGAAGAAGTACCCCACCGTCAGAAACGCCGCGACCCAGTACGGTGGATCCAATCGCAGGCTGCGCCGCAGGATGAAGTTACCGGCATACCGCCAGTCGGCCCGGTACCCGTCCATCGAAAACGCGATCACAAAGCCGCTCAACACAAAGAACACTTCCACCCCGCAATACAAGTGCCCCACCACCCAGCCAATCCAGCCCGGCAGCTGCGCCGCGAGCTGCTCATGCACCGGTGACACGCCCACCGCGAAAAAGTGAAACACCATCACCGACACCGCCGCCAACCCGCGCAGCGCGTCGAGACAATGCAACCGGCCATTCAAGGTTGTTGTGGCAGCGGACCGCATTGCGCGCAGCCTAGCACTGGCTTGTTTCCAATCAACCACGATTCTGGCACAGTGCCGGCATGGCTGCCCTCGACCAATGGCTCGACCACCTCCGCGCCGCGGTGGCAAACGGCTCGTTCGTGAAGCTGACGCTCGGCACGCATCGCGGCACAGACAAATCGCTGCGCAACCTCCTCGCGCGCCCGGTCAAACTCCGCGCCGGTGACCGTCTCCAACTCGTCTACCGGCACACCACCCGCGACGTAACCAAGAACCTCGCGCCCGACGAAGCCATCGCCACGATTGCCGGACTGCTGAACGCAGATTTTGCCAGCGCCCACCTCTTCACCACCGACTTCACCGCCGACTGGAAACGCAAAGCCCCCAAGCTCATCATCGGTAAGCCGCAACACACCTCCCCGGACACCGGCCACGACCGGACCAAACACCGTCTCATCCCACCCGGCGCCCCGTGGTTGCAAGCCCTGCAAGCCTCACCGGACAAGCTCCGCCAGATTAATAAGTTCGCGGAGATCCTCGTCTCGCTCGCCCCGGCCCGCGAAAATCTGCGCATCGTCGACATGGGCTGCGGCAAAGGCTACCTCACGTTCGCCACCTATGAACTTTTGCGCGGCGAGATCCGCGGAATCGAAGCCCGGCCGGAGTTGGTCAAGCTTTGCAACCGCGTCGCGGAAGAGAACAACTTCACCGGCCTCCGTTTTAAAACCGGAACCATTGCGGACACAACTATCGAATCCATCGATGTCCTCATTGCCCTCCATGCCTGCGACACCGCGACCGATGACGCCATTGCCAAGGGCATCCAAGCCGGAGCCCAAGTCATCATCGTCGCGCCCTGCTGCCACAAGGAACTCCGGCCGCAACTCAAAGTCTTGCCGGCCCTGCAACACGGCATCCTGCTCGAGCGCCAAGCCGAGTTGGTCACCGACGCCCTGCGCGCCGCGTTGCTCGAATGGGCCGGCTATGAGACCAAAGTCTTTGAATTCATCTCCACCGAACACACCGCCAAGAACCTCATGATCACCGCCGTGAAACGCGACCGGCGCGGCAACGAACAACCCGTCCGTGAATTGGCAGCAACTTACGGTATCGAACGCCAGCAGTTGGCAAAGAGACTGGGCTTTGAACTGGGACGAGCTTGATTGGAACATCCTCGACCGGCTGCGGGAACAATTCCTCACCGCCGCGCCCGGTGACTACTGGAAGTCGCCAGCCGACCTCGCCCAATACGATTTCACCTTCGCTCAACGCATCGCGTGGAAGTGGGACGCCGTCCTCGCTGAACTCCAGCGACTGTATTGGACGCCCCCGCCGGGCCCACTCCTCGATTGGGGATGCGGCAGCGGCATTGCCGGGCGGCGAGTCTGTAAAACCTTCGCGATCAAACAAAGGCTGGTCTACGACCGGTCTGCGCTCGCGATGAATTTTGCCGGCGGGGAGCGCTGGCAAGGCGAGGCTCCCGGCATTCTGGTTCTCAGCCACGTTATCAACGAGCTGAAAGAACTACCGGCGGTCATCCACCAAGCCGAAGCCGTGATCTGGGTCGAGCCCGGCACCTTCGCCGATAGCCGCGCCCTCATCGCCGCGCGCGAAAAACTCCGCGATCGATTCCACGTCGTCGCGCCCTGCACGCACCGTGAGAAATGCGGCATCACCGGCACCGACTGGTGCCATTTCTTCGCCGATCCGCCTGCCGGGGTCATGGCCGATCCGAACTGGGTCCGTTTTGCCCAGCGCGCCGGTATCGATTTGCGGAGCCTCCCCTACAGCTATCTGGTCCTCGAATCCCGGTCGCGGTTGAAAACCGCTCCCACGGGAACGACCGCCCGCGTCATCGGTGAGCCGCGCCGGTACAAAGGCTACGCCAAAGCGCTGCTCTGTAATGCGACCGGGGTGCGCGACACGATGATCCAGAAACGCGACGTGCCGCTTAAAACAATTCGTTCTGGCTCCGTCCTCGCTAGGCTCAAAACGTAGCCACGAATGACACAAAGGGCACGAAGAAGTCAGAGAATGGTGCGAACTGTTTCCAGTTTGGAGCGCTTGAGGTTGAGATAAAGCCCTAGCCGGCAGCTGGTCAGTCGCAGGTAACTTAACATGACAGCCCTATGTTCTGGTGTGATGGTGTCGACACACTTCGTGTCCACGACGATCTTGCCGTACGCAATCAAGTCGGGGATATGCTCACCAACTTGGACGCCTTTGTATATGATGGGATAGCTTTGCTGTTGTGCGTAAGGCACTCCTTGCTTCTGAAACTCGACCACCAAGGCATTCTCGTAAGGCTTCTCAAGCAGTCCCGGCCCCAACTCCTTCAGCACTTCGATGGCACAACCGACGATCTTGTAGGCTTCCTGCCGGTACAAGACTTGTTCGTGATTCGTGTCCATTCGTGTGCTTCGTGGCTACAGCAATTCCCCGTCCTTCCGCCGTGAAACCCCGAGCTTCTTGAACGCGAGGTCGGTGGGGACGCGGCCTTGCGGGGTGCGGTTGAGGTAGCCTTCCTGGATGAGGAATGGCTCGTAGACTTCTTCGAGGGTGTCCGGTTCCTCGCCGACGGCCACCGCCAGCGAGTTCACACCCACCGGCTTGCCGGCAAACTTGTGGACGAGGGTGGCGAGGATGCGCTTGTCCATGTCGTCGAGGCCGTGTTCGTCGATTTCCAACATGCTGAGCGCCTTGTCGGCGATCTCGGCGGTGATGGTGGCGGACTTGGCTTTGACTTGCGCGTAATCCCGGCAGCGTTTCAACAGATTGTTCGCAATGCGCGGCGTGCCGCGGGACCGTTTCGCCACTTCCAGCGCGCCAGCGGCGTCGATGCCGACGTTCAGGATACCGGCCGCACGGGTAATGATGGCTGCCAAGTCGCCGGCAGAATAGTAATCAAGCCGCTCGGTGAGACCGAACCGCGACCGCATCGGCGCGGTGAGCAAACCGCTGCGGGTCGTGGCGCCGACGAGTGTGAACCGCGGCAACGCGAGCTTCACGCTCCGGGCGTTCGGCCCTTGGTCGATGACGATATCGAGCCGGAAATCCTCCATCGCCGGGTAGAGATATTCCTCCACCGTTTTCTGGAGCCGGTGGATTTCGTCGATGAAAAGGACATCCCCGGCTTCGAGCTTGGTAAGCAGCCCGGCGAGGTCACCGGCCTTCTCGATGACCGGGCCGCTGCTGACGACGACGTTCACGCCCATCGCCTTGGCGAGGATGTGGGCGAGCGTGGTCTTGCCAAGGCCGGGCGGGCCGCTGAGCAGGATGTGATCGAGTGATTCCCTGCGGAGCCGGGCGGCTTCGACGGCGAGTTCGAGACGTTCCTTCACTTTCGCCTGCCCGGTAAAGTCTGCGAACAAACTCGGCCGCAACGACAGATCAAGCGTCTTGTCGTGGATCGTCTGCGTCACAAACCGGTCGGCCATGGCGCCGAAGATGTCGGATGTCAGCGGGCTGACGCAAGCAAAAGGTTGTAGCGGCCGCCGTCTCGGCGGCAATCGGAGTTGGAGCCGCCGAGACGGCGGCCGCTACACCAAACGGGCAATGCGTTCCTGAGCGAGCCGGGCGTGTTTGGTGCCGGGGTAGCGCGTCTCGATCTCACGGAGCGTGGCGATGGCGGCGGTGCGGTCATTTTTCAATTCCATCAGCCAATCCGCGAGCCGACCGGCCACGAGGGCGAAGGCGTCCTCGCCGGTCGCTTTGTGCAACGCGGCGTGCAGTTCAGCGAGCGCGGCGTCGGGATCGTCGAGTTGTTCGCGCAACAGTTCGGCGATGCGAATGTGCGGGTAGGTCTCGTCGGGGAACTTGGCGATGTCCTCGCGAAACGCCGCGACCGCGTCGGCGTACCGGCCTTGGCGGACGCGCGCCTCGGCGATGCTGTATTGCGGGCGAACCCGGAAATTCTTGTCGGACGTCATAAACAGGCCGCCGGCCGTCTCGCCGAGCCAGTTGATGAGCGGCCACCCGACGAAGGGAAACCAAAGCATCCCGGTCAACGCGGCCCACGCCACAATGGTGAATGCGTTGTAGCCGATTCCCAGCCACCGCAGCCCGACCCACCAGAACAACACCGTCGCCACCACCCCGCCGAGAATACGCGCCGCGATGGCCAACCACGCGTTCATGGGCCGGTGAGTTCGACCGCGTCGCCGACGCGGATCGTCCCGGGCTTCACGACCCGGCACGTCACGCCGGCGCGCCAGTCTGGTTTCAGCGCGGTCTGCAAACCATCCCGGGCTTCGTCCATCCGGTGGCACGGCGTGGTTTCGCCGGTGATCTCGAGTTCCAGTTCGCCGATGCGCAGTCGCCGGCCGGTGGTTTGCGCCAACGCGACGCCCTCCACCAGCAAGTTGGCGCGCCGCGCGGTCCAAGGCACCTCCGCGCCGAGGGTCCGGCAGGCTTCCTGCCAGCCTTCCCGAGCGACGACGGTCACCTGGCGCTTGCCGGGTTTGCCGCGGAAATCGTTGGCGACGCCACGTTCGAGCGTGACGGCAGCTTCGGTGAGAGTTTCCATCGGCGCCCGCGAGGCGCGGTGAATGGCAATCGCGAGAAGGTTCGGCATGGCAGGGACAAGATGCTCCGGGAACGCCCTGCGTCGCAACAAATTTACGCCATCAGCGGCTGGCCGTTGAACTCGCGGACGTTGGCCCTGAAGTCAGAGAAGCAACGACGAGTGACACGAAACACCGGTAAGCAGCCGTCCCCAGCGGCTCGGCTGGACATCTTTACACTGCGGCCGTTTTGTAGGGCGCGAAGCCCCGTGTCGTTTCGGGGTTTCGTGCCGTGGCCTTGAAGCAAGCAACGCTCGCGGCGCGATACCTACACGACAGGCATCGCGCCCTACAACGCGCCGTCTGGTTGGGATTGCGGCAGTGGCAAGATGCGCCCCAACGGCTCGGCTGCACACCAATCCATTGCGCGATACTGACGCGGACGGTATAGTATGCGCGTGCCAACGGTTCATCGGGAGGCGGGATTCGTGTTCTACTTCTATGCGGAAGAAGGCACGGAACCGCCCCATGTTCATGTGGACAAGGGCGACGGCACGGCCAAACTGTGGTTGAATCCGGTGCGACTGGCGTGGACCGAAGACTTGAAAGTCACCGAGGTGCGCCACGCCTTGAGAATTGCCGAGAAACAACAGACGAAGTTGATGGAGGCATGGAATGAGTTCTTCGCGCGCGAAAGTTAAGAATGTCGGCATCCGCCGCGACGTTCTCACGGTGGAACTGACCGATGGACGCGTCCTGAGTGTGCCACTGACGTGGTATCCGACGCTGTTGCAGGCCACGGCCAAGCAGTTGCGCGACTGGAAGCCCTGTGGCGCCGGCACGGGCATTCATTGGACCTCGCTCGACTACCACCTCAGCGTGGACGGCTTGCTGCGCGGTGCGCCCGAGGCTGAAGGTGTCACCCGTCGCCTCATGGCAAATGCCTGAGTCCTTTGCTGATGAGCCGTCATTACGAACACCGTAAGATGGATGATTCCACCGTCGCTACTCAGTGGGCCCCTTGCCGCGTCTGTGCTCGATGTAAAGATCATAGTTAACCAAGTAGGGCAACAAGTGGAGTCCCGCCCAGTAGCGTTCGTCACCCCGTTCAGATAAGTCAATGAACGCACGGATTAGAAAATCGTTACCGGTAGTGCTTACCGCGATCTTGGTCACTGGATGCGCCTCGTCTACCGTGATAGGTGGCGGCAAAGACAATCCACACGGGAATCTGCATGTCTGGGTCTCAGTCGTCGGCCCAAAGGGTAAGCCTTATTATTCAGTTTCAAACAAAGAGGTCTATGTCAGTGTTCCTCCTGGAACACTAACTCCAACTGCGGGTTATCCTGAGGGCGTCTCTCCGGTTGCTCTCTGTGCTCGCAGATTCGATTACTCGAATGTTGGCGATCTATGTTGGTCCGCGGTATGGAGAGGTGAGCGGGAGGTAGTCGTAGAGTTCTACGATTTTGGGGCCTTAAGTCGGTACGACCAACATCTGCAGCCGCAGTTAAAGCGATTTGTAGCAACAGTCACCATCGTTGATCGAGACGGTCACTGGAGTTGCCAGCAGCAAGCCACGATCCAACAGGCGCCGGGGTCATCGCAACAATTAACAAGTGACAACGACGACAAACAACCATGCTGATTTCGTGACGAGCGAAGGCAGTTTCGTCTTCAACAGTGACGCCGACCACTCGCTGGCGCTATAGGCAAGAAGTGTCGGCATGGCAGGGACAAGATGCTCCGGGAATGCCCTGCGTCGCAACAAATTTACGCCAACAGCGGCTGGCCGTTGAACTCGCGGACGGCATTGAACATCGCGAGGATGTTCGCCACCGGGGTGCGGGCTTGGACGTTATGAATCGCATCGAACACGAACCCGCCGTTGGGCGCGAAGATGCGGCAGCGTTCCAGGACTTGCGCGCGCACCTCGGCCGGCGTGCCGAACGGCAGGACGTGCTGTGTATCGACGCCGCCGCCCCAGAACGTGATCCGGTCGCCGTACTTGGACTTGAGCGTCTGCGGATCCATGCCGGTCGCGGAGCATTGGACGGGATTCACGATGTCGAAACCGCACTCGATGAAATGCCCGATGAACGGCTCGACCGCGCCGCAGGAGTGTTTGAACGTTTTCCAGGTCGTGTGCCGGTGGATCCAGTCGTTGATCTGCCGGTAGTACGGCGCGTACAACTCGTCGAACGTCGCGGTGGAACAAAAGCTGGAGCTCTGCGTCCCGAAATCCGTCCCGCACAGGAACACCGTGTCCACCGCATCACCCAGCACGGCGGCGAGGCGCGACAGGTTCTGCAGGACGATCGCGGTCTGGCGCTCAAAGATTTTGTGCACGTAATCCTGCCGCGTCAGGATCGACACGTACCATTCCTCGATGTCGCGAATGCCCTTGGGATGACGGAGAAACGGCGCGGGCACCAACGCAATGTCGCCCAACGCCGCGCCGCCGATACCGGCCATCACGGCGCAGCCGGTCGCCGAGGCGTCCCGGAGCGCGCGCTTGAGATAATTCAAATCATCATCGGTCACCGGCTGGAATTCTTCCAAATTGTCGGCCGGGTCGAGCTTGTCGTCGTCGATCGGCGGCTGGCGGATGATGCTGTCGAAGAAATAGCCATTGGCCGGCATGTGACCGCTGGCCGGGGCGCTCATGTCGCCGCAGGGATAGATGTACCAGTCACCCGCCGCGTCGGTCGTGATGCGAAAGTCCTCGGGCACCAACACCGTTTGGCCCCAAGGCACCCGGATCTCCCGCCAGTTCTCGTTGCGGAAGCCAAAGAGGGTCCCGCGTGGGAAGACAGCCGTCACATCGATTCCGAGTGCGTCGCGCAGATCATCATCGACCCAGCCCAACATCTGGTACGGCTCGTGGACCTTGACCGGCTGCTGGGGCAAACCGAGCCGTTCCCGCAAAGCCGCCACGCAGGAACAATGCATGCCGGTGACCGCTGTGCTGCCAAAGTCGATGGGAATGCGATCGGGTGTTTGATGTTGCAACGCCGCTTTGACGCGCTCGCGCCGGGTCTTCATCGCTCTCTCCTCACATCACGAACGGGGTACCGAGACTCTACCGCGACTGACGCCGAACTAGCAAGGCACACGTGGTGCAGTTCAAAGTGTTGGGCAACCGCTGAAAACTGTAGCCGAAGCGTAAGCTTCGGCCGAGGCTTACGCCTCGGCTACAGGGTCTACCCAAAACTTCGCCCACGTGGCGGGATCACACCCGCGCCTGTTTGCGGTAGGCAGCCGGGCTGGTGCCCATGCGCTTGGTGAACATGCGGGTGAAATGGTACCGGTTCGCGAAGCCGAGCCGGTCGGCAATCTGGTCGATGCTTTCGGTGGTGAACGCCAGGCGGTGGGTCGCGGCGGCGATGCGGCGTTCGAGGATGAACTGGGCCGGTGTCTGGCCGAGGCGGTGGCGAAAGAGCCGCGCGAAATGGTCTTCGCTGAAGTGGCAGAGCCCGGCCAGTTGTTGATTCGTCATCAACTCCCCGAGATGATCCTCGATGTGGCGGATGGCCGGGGCCACCGGGCTTTGCGCCGCCTGCAACTCGGCCAGTTGTCCCGCCGGGATCGTGGCGAATAGATCGGCCAGCGCGGCGTAGACGAACGCTTTCACCCGGAAGATGTCCTGCGGATCCGGTGGGTTTGCCGCGAGCGGGACGGCGAGCGGTTTTTGGAACAGCCGCTGCACCGTCACGCCGGTCAGGCCGATGAGGTCGAAGTGGATGTAGAAGTGCTCGACGGGCTGCCGGCAGACGCAGGTGAACTTGACCCAGGCGGGGATGAAGTGCACCTGCCGGGCGCGCAACGGATAGTAACCACACGCCCACTCCACACCCGCACCGTCGCGGTTGTTTCGGTAAAGCCGCCAGTAACCACTGCAAACATCCCGGGTGTTCCAGTCCGAACCGATCGAAACGCGGGCGGCGGTGAAGAGCTTCACGAACAACTGGTCGTGAAGGTTGTCGCCACGGTAGGGATCGGTCGGCATCGCGGGAAAAGATACAACATCGGCGGTTCGTGTCATAGCCGGAATTTCGTCGGCGCGGTACCGTGTCGGCATGGTGACGGAAACGACGATGGCGCGCGCGGTGTTGGTCGAACCGCAGTCGCGGATGCGGCCGGTCACGGTGTACCGGCTCAACGAATGGCAATACGTGGAGCGGACCATCCAGCGCCTGCTGGCGGCGTGGGGCCGGTTGGTCGAGGAGTTCTACGACAAGAGCGCCATGCACAAGTTCGTGTGGGAACAAGCCGAGTGCGTGCGCCGGTTGCGGGAGCGGATTGACCAGTTCCCGGGCGAGAATCGCGACTTGCCGGTTGATCACCGTCTCGAGGCGCTGGGGAATGCCGTGTTGCTGGCGCCGTCCGTCGAGGATGCGCTCGATGGAATTTTCTCGTTGCTGACCGGCCCGCTGATCGTCTCCTACATCACCTACAGCCGCAGCGTGCACGGCGTGCATGACGCGCCGACGATTGCGATGCTGCATGAAATCGTCGGAATCAAGGAGCAGCAGCGCCTGTGGTTCCGGGAGTACCGACGGCGCCGTCCGCACACAACCAGCCAGGCCTACGCGGATGCGGTGGGCCGCGCGTTGGCGGCGTGCGGGAATTTCGCCGAGACTTTGCCGGTGGTCACGCCGGCCGCGCCAGTGGGCGTGAACACGGATTACCGGCTGCCAAAACTTTCGGCGCGCCCGGAACGTTACTTGCACCGGCATAACATCGTGGAGTGGACCTCGGCCAAGTTCACAGCGGACGTGGAGATGCGGCGGTTGTTCTGGTGTTACGGCTATCTGATGGAGAAGAACATCCCGGACGACCAGTTGAACTGGCTGTGGTCGGCGCATTTTATGCCGTGGGAATTTCAATACGACGTGGCGCGGCATCTCTGGGACGAATCCCGGCACGGTGACAGCGGCGCCTCGCGGCTCGCGGACTTTGGCATCTCGCTGGAGGAAATTGGCTTTCCGAACTACGGCCCGCAGGAGACGGGGACGCTCGATGTGCTGACGCCGGCGCAGTTGTACGAGGCGGTGTTTTTCATCGGCATGGTGGCCGAGACCGGGCATTTCACGGTGAAACAGGAAGGCTATCAGGACTTCCGCGACGGCGGCGACTTGGAGAGCGCGGAGATGATGTTGTTCGACATCATCGACGAAAACGCCCACGTCCAGTACGCCCACAAATGGCTGCCGGTCATCGCCCGTCACGCCGGTTTGGACGACAGCGGTTACAAGGAACGCGCCCGGCAGGACCGCGAGAAGCACCAGGCAAACGTCAAACAGCGCAACGCCGAAATGGCGAGCAAGGCGCCGGATGACGACTACCGGTTCGTGCAAGAACTCCTCGCCCGGATGCGCAAGGTCAAGCCGCTCACCAACGTCGCCACCTGTCCGCCGCGCACGCCACTGCCGATGTGATCAGCCACCCCACCGGGACGGCGCGATTGCAAAGGCGCGGCGGCTTGGTATGAATGGCGGGGTGAAGCTCCGCAAGTACGAACCCCGCGACCGCGCCGCCGTGCGCCAGATTTGCTGCGACACGGCGGACTGTGGCGGGCCGGTCGAGAATATCTTTCCCGACCGGGAACTGATTGCCGACCTCGTCACCCGGTACTACACCGACTTCGACCCTTCCGCGACGTGGGTCGCCGAGGCTGACGGCAAGGTGGTCGGCTACCTCACCGGCTGTCTCGACACGGCGCGCAGCCAGCGCGTAACCGTCTGGCGCATTGCGCCGCCGGCGATTCTCACGGCCATCGGCCGGGGCGTGCTCTTCCACCGGCAAACCTGGCAGTTCTTCGCCAAGCTGCGACCTTTTCGCCGCGCGGACTTGCGGGAGTACCCGGCCCATATCCACGTCAACGTCGCCCCCGGCTTCCGCGGCGGCGCCATTGGGCGAGAGCTTCTGGCGCTGTTCTTCGCCCATGCCGGCAAGGTCGGCGTGCACGCGAATGTCCGCACCGACAATGCGCGCGGACGGAATTTTTTTGAGCAAACGGGTTTTGTAGTGTTGAATGCCGGCGCTTCGACGGTGGTGTATGGAAAGAAACTATAAATTCATTTTCATCGCGATGTGGCTGGCCATCTCCGCGCACGCCGGCCCGTTGCCAGAGTTAAAGCTGGCGGACACTGACCGGATCCTCGTACTCGCGCCGCACCCGGACGACGAGGTGCTGGGCTGTGGCGGGATCATCCAGGAAGCGGTCGCGCGCAAGTTGCCGCTCCGCGTGGTGTTCCTGACCCACGGCGATGAGAATCAGTGGTCGTTCTTCCTCTACCGGATGCATCCGGTAATCTGGCCGAGCTCCGTGCGCGCACTCGGCGAGGTGCGTGTGAAGGAAGCGTTGATGGCCGCGCGCGTGTTCGGTCTGTCGTGGGAACACCTGCAGTTTCTCGGCTACCCGGACTTCGGGACGCTGGCGATCTGGAACCAGCATTGGGGCGACCAGCCGGCCTACAAGAGCCTCCTCACCCGGTCGGTCGCGGTGCCCTACTCCGACGCTCTGCGGCCGGGCGCCCCGCATCGCGGCGAGGAAATCCTGCGCGACCTGACGCAGGTGCTGGAAGAGTTCCGGCCCACGAAGGTTTTCGTGTCGCACCCGGCCGACCACAATGGCGACCACCGGGCGTTGTACCTGTTCACGCGCGTCGCGCTGTGGGACGTGGAGAAAGAGATTCAGCCGACGCTCCATCCCTACCTCATCCACTACCGGCGTTGGCCGCAACCGCGCTCCTATGAAGCCGACGCGCCGCTGAACCCACCGGCAACGCTCGATGGCGAAGCCGCGTGGCACGTTTTCCCGCTCACGCCTGCCCAAGTCGCCACCAAGCACCGCGCGTTGCAGGAACACGTCACGCAGTACAAGTCGAACGGCCGGTACCTCCGCACGTTCATCCGCACGAACGAACTCTTCGGCGACTGGCCGGTCGCGCACCTCACCGGGTCCACCAACTCGCTGCATTCGCTCGAACTGCTCGAACAAAAAGGCCCCGCCGAACAACTCACCGAGGCCGAGCGCGCCCAGTTCACCGGCGTGGAATGGGACCACGCCCGGCTCGTGGGCGACAACCTCGAACTCTCCTTGCGCCTGAGCCGGCCGCTCGCGCGCGAAGTGCAGGCCTCCATCTACGCGTTCGGCTACCGGCGCGATACGCCGTTCGCCCAGATGCCGAAGCTCCACATCAAACTCGGCGAGTTGCGCACCCAGATCTTCGACCAAAACCGCCGGCTCGACGACAACATGCTGCGCGTCACCCGGTCCGAAAACGAAATCATCGTCTCGATCCCCCGCGCCGTCCTCGGCAAGCCCGACCGGATTCTCACCGGCGCCCGCACCTACGTCGTCGAAGTCCCCCTCGACTGGGTCGCGTGGCGGGTATTGCGGCTGGATTAGAACGCCCAACAAAACCGGATTTTCTGTAGCCGCACCCTTTACGGGTGCGCGTAGCCCACGCAGGCTAAAGACTGCGGCTACGGGTTTTGTCAGGCGCTCTTAATCAGGGGCCCAAGCCGATCAATTTGCGTTTCTTGAGCGGCGTGAAGTGATCTCTCTCGTGCCGCCTGCCAAAATTCATCCGCGAAAAAAACTTCCGCTCATTCAAGCGGTTCACGATGGGTGAAAACACGCGGTCACGGAATCGTCACTTTTCTGCTGTTGACGTTGCGGCCCCCCCCCCTGCTATGTTCCGCGCATTGACGGGCATGTGAGGGAGAAAGGTTGGAGTTGTGAAAGTCGCGTTGTTCGTTGGGATCGTCGTGATGGCGATGATCCACGAAGTGGTGGGTGTAACAGACGAGGAGAAGCGAGCCGGCGAGTTGTTGGCGCGCGGCCAATTCGAAGAAGCGGAACGGGCGTACCGGAAACTGGAGACGAGCGCCGCCGTCGACGCAGCGCAGATTGCGTCCGCGGTCTATCACCAAGGCTTGTGCCGCCTGAAAAACGGGCAGTCGTCGGCTGCTTTCGCGCTGTGGAACCGGTTGCGGGCGTTTTATCCGCGCAGCCCGTATGCGTCGCAATCACTCTGGCTGCAAGCCGGGGCGACAGATGCCGGTCGGCTCCGCGAGCAAGTCGTGGCTGAGTTGCTGGCAAAATATCCGACGGCACCCGAGGCGGCGCTGGTCTATCGCGACCGGGGCCAGGTGGCGTTCGACCAACAAGACTACCGGGGCGCGGTAGCGGCGTGGGACCGACTGGCCACTGACTTTCCGCAGCATCCGGCAGCGAAACAAATCGCGCCCCTGCTCGCAACCGCCAAACGCGCCGCGAGCGGGGATCGGGCTGCGACGACGGAAGCGGAAGTAGGCGGAATGCTCCAGCGCGCCGGCGCGTTGTATGACCACGCGGATTTCAAGGAAGCCGGCGACCTCTATGCGCGGATCGTGACCACCTACCCGACCGCGTCGCAAGTGCCCGAAGCCGCCTGCCGGCAGGCGCGGTGTCAGTTGGCGCTGGGTAAGCACGAGGACGCGGTGGCGACGTTGCAGCGCATGGCGGAACGCGCCCCCGGCAGCGGGGCCAAGCTGCTGGCCGAATTGGTGGTGCAGACTGCCGGCCTGCGGAAGTTTGATGACGTGCGTGAACAGGCCACGGCATTGTTGCGCCTGCGCTACCCGAATTCGTTTGAGACTCAGCAAGCCATGTTCATTGCGGGTTCGGTGGCATTGACGCGGAAGGAGCGCGAGTCGGCCACGCGCTTGTGGGACGACCTGCTCCAAGTCTATCCCAAAACCGTCTTCCGCACGGCGATTGAGAGGGATCTAAAGCGGGCTGCCGAGCCACCGGCTCCGCCGCCGGTACCGCACCCGAAACAGCCAACGGCGGAAGAGTTGGCCGCCCGGCGCGCGGCGGAGCAGCAGCGACTCACGACGCAGGCGAGGAAAGCGGATGCCCTTTGGCGCAGCGCGTGGAAGACCATGGACGAGCGGGCTGATGAGGCCTTGCGGCTCGCGCGACTTTACCGACGGTTGGATCGCCCCGCCCAAGCGCGCGAGGTGTATGAGTGGATCTGGCGGCAGACACCGGAGCATCCGCGTGCCGCGCAGGCGGTGCTGGAGGCGGCCCAGACCAGTATTAGTCGCGGCGACGATCGCCAAGCGAAGGAATTGCTGACCTACTTGGTGAACCGCTACCTGTCGTCCCCGCTGCGCCCGGTGGCGTTGTACTGTCTTGGCAACCGGCAACTGCTGTACGAGGCCGACCTGAAGGGCGCGTGGGCTTACTACGCGGCGCTGCTGAAAGACCATCCGACTCACGCGCTCGCCGACCGCACGCGGCGCTATTGGGCGTTGCTGCAAACGATCAAGCCCGCTGATTTGCGGGAACAACTCGCCGCGTCCGCGCGTCAACACCGGGGGAAAAGCCAATCGTGAACGTGACCACCCACTGTTTGATCCTCGCCAGCAGCTTGCTGCTGGCCGGTCTCGCCCCGGGGGCCGATGTGAACATCGTGATCCCGGGTGGCACCGCCGATACCTTCACCACGAACATCCACTTCAACGTGGCGGCCATCGGCGACCACCGCACCGTCCGCGTGACCCCGGGGAACTGCTATTACTTCTCCGTCTTGCCCGACGGCTCGGCGATGGACACCGATGTCACCATCGAACCCACGATGGGGCCGACCCGGTGCGAGGCAGAATTCAAGGTCACGCTCGTCAGCGGAGTCGAAGGCTGGGCGCGGATCAAAGGCAGCATCGCACCCGGCAATCAATGTGGGTGCAGTGGTACCAGTGGCGGTTCCGGCACGGCGACAGGGCGGGATTTCGTCATCGGCGTCACCAATCGGCTGGCCACGATCCAGTTTACCGAACCGGTCAACGGCACGAACCTGACGTGCTGCGCCGGCACGACCAATAATTTGGAGACGACCGTGGTGCTTGGCGACGGCGCCACGCCGTCGGCCGGCACGGTGACGTTCAGCGCCACGCCATCGAACCTTGGCTCATTCCATCCCTCCGCCAGCGTGGCGCTGGCTGCCGGCGTGGCCGCCACGCAATTCATCGCGACCACGAATGGCGGCAGCGGCACGATCACCGCCACCACGACCGGCTTGCTGGATGAGGATGGCCACACCGTCCCGAATGTCGCCACGAATATCAGCGTGAGTGTGGTGAAAGTTAGGGTGAAGTGGAGTAGTACAGATATAACTGGTAGCATGACAAACGTGATTGTTGGGCAACAGATTAACTTAAGTGCGGTGGTGGATCCGAGCGGTCTCACCCCCACGAGTTACCAATGGACGATTCCCGGAACGAGGATTGCAAACTATTCCGCAGATGCAACGGCGGGGACAGTTACCCATCTCACAGCAACGAATCTGACCCAATCTTCGGTTGGGTTTTATTGGATTGATGGGGCAGACAACCGGGAGGTGGAGTGTGTAGTCAGTTTTAACGGCGTTGCATGCAAAGGAAAGGCCACATTCAATGTCAAGAGGCCGACAGCTAGTGTCGCCGCGACAACAGGAGCAGTAGGCGTCGGCACCTTGACCAACCAAGCTGCCGTTTGGCTTCATTTCGGTGACAAAGCTGCAATCCCTGGAATCTCACTGTCACAGGAGAATACGATCCCGCCTGGTTTTTCGGGGGACTGGGAGTGGGTTCAGGTAGTCCAAGCTTCGGTACTCAGGGCAAAGGATGCGGTAACTGGGAAGTGGCGAAAAAAAGAAGGTAGTGGGTTGGATACTACGTATCCATACAATCAATCTCCTGTTCTGGCCGAGGATTCGCCGAGATTAGAACTCCGCAGCAGCAAAGTAGAAGAAACAGCTGATGAGTCGTTTAGTATCTGGTTAATGTTCAAACCATCTACTCCAAACTCCATTTGGGTTCCGGTAAGAAAGGTAAATTGGTATTGGAAGGGGAATGCAGTTCAGTCCAGTGGTTCATGGAGTTTGACCTCTAGTACTCATGCGACCAACCCATCTGACGCAGACTCAACCGACCATCCGACATGGACAGGTAATATAGCTAATAGCATTTGGGTCGATGAGCCGTAACTACTCTAAGGAAACTAACATATGAAAACCTCGATCAAACTCGTACTTACCGGTTCGATGGGCGTCATCTTAATTATCTTTTCTTGTGGGCGCGGAAGTTCATCCGGACAAGAGACCGCCAACAGCCAGAAGTCAACGACAAATTTCTGGGGAAAGGTGGCATGCGGCTTCCAGTTGTCTCTATCACTCGATCGGGAGATGTACCGGGTCGGTGAACCGATGACAGCCACTGTAAAATTACGGAATAGTTCTGATCAATCCCAAGGGATAGGTGAAAGCAATCCCGAAGCTGATTTTGATGTCGTAGTCAAAGACGACAACGGGAAAGATGTCCCACGTTCAGCTTACTGGAAGCAGCTTCAAGAAGACCCTCAATCATATCGTGATTTCATGGCAAAGATGAAATCTGGTGAAGAGATGAAGTACACCATGACAATCAGCAAACTATTCAACATGAGGACCAAGGGGCTTTACTCTATTAGCGTGAAGCGCAAAGTGCTGATCAGTGGTGGCGGAGACATATGTGAAGTCATATCGAATACTGTTCTCGTACGGATTACTGACTAGCAGTCGTAAAAATAAAGGCATCAGTCCATAGCGGTGAGTGGAACTAAAAACAGGAACAAGGGGGAAATGTTCCCGCTGCAATTTCGGCGAAAGGTTCACCCTCCACGGCGCAAAGTTTTCGCATTTGCTCCATACCGCTTGGCCAAGTCCGTAGTCTCCCGAGTCAGCGGCAGTGTCGGGAACCGTTTCTCCAGATCGGCTGCGAGTTCGGCTAGGCGTTTCAGGGAAATCTGGCAGTCGCGTGGCGGGTCCTGACCCTCGATTGATCAGGCGCCGAGTCCGATCGATTTGCGTTTCTTCAGCAGCGTGGCCCGGTTCATCTTCAACTCGCGGGCGAGCACGCTCGGCTTGTGGTCGTAGTGGCGGAGCAGATTCTTCAACACGCACGCCTCAATGGCGGCGCGGATGTCGTCGTAGGTCGCCCCGGCGGCGAGCTGTTGCTGGAGCCACGGCGCGAGCGCGGTTTGCAACGTGTCGCCGGCCGGTGGTTCGTAATGCCGGATCGAGCGCGGCAGGTGTTGCGGCAGGATTTGCGGGCCGCTGGCGACGGCGGCGGCGTGTTCGAGGGCGTTGCGAAGCTCGCGCACGTTACCGGGCCAGGCGTATTGCTGGAGTCGGCGGAGTGTGTCCGCCGCGAGTAGCCGACCGGGGGCGATGCGGCCGAGGAAGAACGCGCTGAGTGCCGGTATGTCTTCCAGCCGCTTGGTCAACGGCGGAATCTCGATGTCGAGCACGTGGAGCCGGTAGTAGAGGTCCTCGCGGAACCGCCCGGCCGCGACCTCGGCACGCAGATCCCGGTGCGTGGCGGTGATCAGCCGCAAGTCCACCCGGCGTTCCTCCCGGCCGCCGAGTCGCAGGAAGGTTTTCTCCTCCACCACGCGCAACAGTTTCGCCTGCACCGCCGGGGAAATGTCGCCAATCTCGTCGAGGAACAACGTCCCGCCCGCGGCGCGTTCGATGTGGCCGGTCTTGGCCGCGAGCGCGCCGGTGAAGGCGCCGCGTTCGTGGCCGAACAGCTCGCTCTCCAGCAACTGTTCCGGGAGTGCCGCGCAATGCAGCACGACGAATGGCCGGGCTTGCCTGGCGCTGTTGGCGTGGATGACACGCGCGACGAGCGACTTGCCGGTGCCGGTCGGCCCGCTGATCAATACCGGCGCGTCGCTCGCGCAGGCGTTGGCGATGGCCACGAAGACCGGCTGCATCACCGCGGCGCCACCGATGAGCAGCGCGCTCTCGGCGTCGGCCGGCGAAGCGACCGGCACCGGCTGGGCGAGCAGTTGCTTCACGACGGCGAGGAACTGGGTGAGGTCGAGCGGCTTGACGAGGTACTCCGCCGCGCCGCGTTGCTTGGCGGTGATGGCGTTGTCGAGATTGCCGTGCGCGGTGATGACGAGCGTGGGGACGCGGATTTCCTCCAGCAACTCCAGCCCGTTCATGTCCGGTAGGCCGATGTCGAGGATGACGAGGTCGAACGCCGCGCCAGCCAATTCCTCGCGGGCGCGCTGGCCAGAGTAGCAGGTCACCGCCTGCGCGCCCAACCGGCCAACGGCGGCGGCCAACGCAGCGGCGAGCGCGTGTTCGTCCTCGACAATCAGGATGCGGGGGGAAGTTTCAGCCATACAGATGCTCCGCCGGTGGGTGAGTTCTCGAGCGTCAGCGCGCCACCGTGCGCGCGGATGATTTCGTGGGCGACGCTGAGCCCGATGCCCATGCCGCCTTCGCGTTCGGAAAAGAATAGCTCCGTGCCGCGCGCCAACGCAGTCGGCGAGAATCCCCGGCCCGTGTCCAGCACGCCGAGCCGGCCGTCGCGGTACTCGAAGGTGAGTTTGCCTCCGCCCGGCATGGCTTGGATGGCGTTCCACGCGATGTTGCGGAGCGCTTGTTCGAGCCGGCGCCGGTCAGCCCGGACCAGCGACCCGACCGGGACGTTCGTCGCGATGGTGACCCGGGCATGCTCTGCCTGCGCCGCGAGCGCGGTCGCGACCGTTGCGACGACGTCGTGAAGATCGACAGGCGAAGTGGCCGGAGGCGTTGGTTTGGCGAGGAACTGCCATTGATTGACGAGCGACTCGATCCGGTCGGCCTCGGCGCGGATCAATGGCAGCGCGGCTGGCTCGCCGAGTTGCGCGTGGAGGCGGATGGCGGCGACCGGGTTGTGGATCTCATGCGCCAGACTAGCCGCCATCTTTCCCAGCACCGCCAGCCGGGCCGTGGCGAGGAACCGCCGGGCCATGACCCACGCCAACGCGAGCGAAAATCCCCAAAACGCGCCGAAGGCGAGCAACGATACCGGCCGCAAAAGCAGAGCGCGCAACGACGGTGTTTCCCGGATGAGCGTGAGGTCGAACCCGGGCTCGACGGTGACCGTCACCGCTTGATGGCGTCGGTCGGCGGCCGGTACGCGGCGAAAATGGACTTCGACTCCGAGCACCTGACTCAGGTAGTTAGCGAACCGGTCATCAGCCGGTAGGTGGACAGACCGGACGAACTCGGCATTCGCCGCCGCAAGCGCGGTGAAATCCCGGTAGGACTGACGGCGATAGCTGACTTGCAGCAGTGCCGCCAAGGCCACTGAGCCGGCAACGACGAACGCCAGAAACGGGACGCCGATTTGCCACCAGACGCTGGGTTTCATTGGCTACTTTCTATACATATGCTTTCAGTTCGTGGATAGGAAATAAACACAGTGAATCGAACCTGTATCCACAAGAGGTTTGAAACAAGGCGATTATGTTTTTGGTGGCACTTGGCACAGGTGTTGTATATGGAGAAGGTATGAAAGCATGGCTAATTTGTGGCGTTGTGATGACTTGCGGGGTGGTTTGGGCTGATCAGGTGAACAAGCTACCGGAGGTGAACGTAACGGCGGAGCAGTTGGAGGAAGAGCGGCCGGTCGGGCCGAACCAGCAACCGGATTGGACGACACAGCGGCGATTCCCGACGACTCGCGTTTACGTGCAGCAGCCACCGTGGGGCGTGGGATTCGAGCAGTGGTGGCGCGGCAAGTTCCCGCGGAAAGGCGATTCGAGTCACCTGTTTCAGGAAGAACTTTCGGTCGGCCTCCCTTACCGGCTCCAGTTGGACATCTACGAGAACTGGGAGATCAACGAGCAAGGTACCGTTCGCCATGCCGGCATCCAGCCGGAAGTCCGGTGGGCCTTGGCGGAATGGGGGAAGATTCCGTTAAACCCGACGATCTACGGCGAGTGGAAGTTCAACGACGAGGCGCCGGACGGTTACGAGATCAAGATTCTATTTGGCGAAGAACTGGCGCCCCGGTGGCACTGGGGTTTCAACGCAATCTACGAACAGGAAGTCGGCGGCGAACGCGAGACGGAATGGGCGTGGAGCCAGGCGATCAGCTACACGTTGATCGACCAGAAACTGAGCGCGGGCGTGGAAATGAAATTTGCCTACGTCACCGCGAAAGGTTCGCGGGCCACTCCGGAGATTGAGTTCCTGATGGGCCCGAGCCTGCAATGGCGCCCGACGCCCAACACGCATCTCGACATCGTCCCGCTCTTTGGCGTGACGGAGGATTCGCGGCGGGTGGATGCGTTCGTGGTGTTCGGCGTGGATTTCGGGCCCGGTAACAAACGCGAACAGGCGCGCGCCCCGGTCTCGCTCCAGAGCCAGTAACCTTGCCAGCGACTCCGGATTGCCCTAGCTTCGCTCCATGAAAACATTCTTCGCTTTCCTGCTGACCCTGACGCTGGCGGCGCACGGCGCTGATTTGCCAAGCAAGTCGGACGAATCCCTGCTCAAGGAAGTCGCGCACGCCCAGGAACGCGGCTTGGCGTGGCTGTTGACGAAGCAGTTGCCAAACGGTTCGTGGAACATGCACCCGGCCATCACCGGGCTCGCGATCACATCGCTCTACCGGTCGGGCCGCGAGCTGACCGTGGAGGAAAAGGCGGCGGCGGAACGGGCCGAAAAGTTCATCGTCGGTTGCGTGAAGCCGACCGGGGCGATCTTCGGCGGCAGCGACACGGACAAGTATCCGAACTATTCCACCGCGATTTGCACGATGGCGTTGCTGGCGACCGGCAAAGCGGAGTACCAGCCGATCATCAAGAATGCCCGGCAGTTCCTGCTCGGCTCGCAATTCGACGAGACGGAGGATGTCTCCACCAACAATCCGAGCTACGGCGGCATCGGTTACGGTCGGCGCGAACGGCCGGACCTCTCGAACATGCAGTGGGCGTTGGAGGCCATCAAACTTACCGACTCGCTCGACACGATGGCCGGTGATTCGCCTCACCAAGGCTCGAAGCTGCACTGGGAGAAGGCGCTGAAATTCCTCCAGCGTTGCCAGAACCTTCCCGGCGCCAACGACCAGCCGTGGGCGAAAGAGGTCACCGCCGAGAACCGGGGCGGCTTCATCTACATGCCCGGCGACCCGGCCAAGAACCTCGCGCCGGTCAGCTTCGCCGATGACGATGTCACCGAGGGGCAGAAACCGCTGCGCAGCTACGCCAGCATGAGCTACGCGGGGTTGAAGAGTTACATCTACGCCGACTTGAAGAAGGACGA
>OMJI01000100.1 GCA_900299315.1 Verrucomicrobiota bacterium
GGATGACCGCGACACCCCGGCCGCGCACCTCGAAGACTCCGTCCTCTGCTCCCGCGACATAGTAGACGTACCGGCCCTCGCTGCCGTACATGCGCTGCAGATAACCGCGCGACCCTTCCCGGTCATCCGCCCAGACCCTGCCGGCCGCGTCCTCCGTGGCGTGGTAGCGGATCAAGCCGAGTCGCTCCGCCAACATCGAGCAAGCCGCCATGTGGTTCATCAGGAAATCAAAATGCGCGGTGCGGCAGGTGAACCGTTCCGGCGGGTACTCGCGGCGCAGGGTGTAATGATCGGTGACGGCGCGAACAAGGCCCTGGTTTGCCGGGCTGAGAGCCGGGAAGGGGATCACGTTTTCGGCAATCGTCTGGGCGCTGGCGGCAAGCGCGAGCGTCAGCCAACCGATGGCGATGCGGAGCAGCATGCGACTAGGCTACAAAGAGCCGGAGGTACACGTACAACAGCGGCGCAGTGAAGAGTAGGCTGTCCACCAAGTCCAACGCCCCGCCGTGTCCCGGTAGGATTGTGCCGGAGTCTTTCACCCCGGCCTCGCGCTTGATGAGCGACTCGGCCAAGTCCCCGACCACCGCCGCCGCACCGAGCAGCAACCCCAAGATCAACGCGTGCGGCAGTGTCAGCCCCACGGCGCCGAGCGTTCCCGGCATCCACTTCACGCAGAGCACGCTGCTGCCCATCGCGAACACGATGCCGCCGGCCGTGCCTTCCCATGTCTTCTTCGGGCTGATGCGCGGGATCATCTTGTGCCGGCCGAGCGTGGAGCCGATCAGGTACGCGCCGATGTCGGTGAACTTGGTGACGACAGTGAGGTACATCACGAGATACCGGCCTTGCGGCGAAGCGAAATTGATGCGGGTGATGAAGTTGCCCAGCCACGCGACGTAGAGCAATCCGAACAATGTGACCGCCATCGTGGCGATGCCTTGCGGATTGAGCTTCTGGGGAAACTGCCGGAGGAAGACACCCACGGTAAACACGAGCAAAATCAGGATGTCGAAGTCGTACGACAGCTCCACCCGGTCGCCGCGGCGGTAGAAGAACCAACTCCCCGAAATCAATGCGATGGTGCCGACCGTACCCCAGAACTTGTACGTCGGGATGCCTTTGGCTTCGCAGATCCGGTAGAACTCCCACGTCGCGATCGCGAGCACGACGTTCATGAAGATGTAAAGCGCCGTGGGCGGCAGCCAGAAGATGACCGCCAGCATGATCCCCCACAGCACAATCGAGCTGATCAACCGCCAGCGGAATCCCGACCGCGAAGCCGGTAATGTAGTGGCCGCCGTCCCGGCGGCTTGTGCCCCCAAACCCTGCTCGCTCACTTCTCCTCCGCCGTTCCGACTCGTCCAAACCGCCGGTGGCGTTTGCTGTAATCGGCGATTGCCTGTTCCAACTGAGGTTTGCGGAAGTCCGGCCACAGAGTATCGGTCACGTACATCTCCGCGTAGGAAATTTGCCAGAGCAGGAAATTGCTCACGCGCATCTCGCCGCTTGTGCGAACCAAGAGATCAGGGTCCGGGATGTCGCGGGTGTAGAGGTGCCGGGAAATCGAGGCTTCGTCGATGCCGGAGATGTCGAGCCGTCCGCCTTTGATCTCCCGGCCAATCTCCCGCATCGCGTCCACCAACTCCGCCCGGCCGCCATAGCTCAACGCGAGCACCAAGGTCAGGCCGGTATTCTTGCTCAACGCCTCGATGCTTTTCTGCAACTGCTTCTGGGCGCGCAACGGCAGTTCATGCAACCGGCCAATCGCGGCGAGCCGGACGTTGTTCTTGTTCAGCTCCGGGATCTCCTGCCGCAGATAAAACTCCAGCAACCGCATCAGCGCCGAGACCTCCGGCTTGGGCCGATTCCAGTTCTCCACCGAGAACGCGTACAACGTGAGATACTTGATGCCCAGTTCGCCGCAAGCGCGGACGATGGCACGCACGCTCTCCGCGCCCGCCCGGTGCCCTTCGATGCGGGGCAAGCCGCGTTGTTTCGCCCAGCGCCCATTGCCGTCCATGATGATGGCGACGTGGCGGGGTACGTTAGTGGTCACAGAAATATCGTCTCCTCCCGGCGCGGGCCGACGCTGACAATGCCGATCTTCGCGCCGCTGAGCTGGGCGATCTTGTTGAGGTAGAGCCGGGCGCGCTTCGGCAAATCCTCGAACTCGCGGATGAGCTTGGTAGAGGTCTGCCAGCCGTCGAATTCTTGGTAGACCGGCTTGCAGCGCGACAAATCATCCACGTCCGCCGGGACGGTGTCGATCAGCTTGCCGTCGAGCTTGTACGCCACGCACACTTTGATCTTCGGCAGTTCGTCGAGCACGTCCATCTTGGTGACGGCGAGTTCGTCAATGCCGTTCAACGTGACGGAATACCGGGTCGCAATCGCATCAAACCAACCGCACCGGCGCGGCCGCCCGGTGGTGGCGCCGAATTCCTTACCGGTCTCGCGGATCTGCGCGCCTTGATCGTCGAGCAGCTCCGTCGGGAACGGCCCCTCACCGACGCGCGTCGTGTAGGCTTTCATCACGCCGACAACGCGGCCAATCCGGTGGGGCGGGATACCAGCCCCCGTGCAAGCGCCGCCGGACGTGGTGTTGGAACTGGTCACGAAGGGGTAGGTGCCAAAATCGATGTCGAGCAACGTGCCCTGGGCGCCTTCGAGCAGAAGCTGCCGGCCATCGCGTTCGAGCCGGTTGAGCAACTTGATGGTGTCGACGATGTAACGGCGAAGTTTCTTGCCGGCCGCGAGGTAGTCGGCGTTGATCTTGGCGAAGCTCAACGGCTTCTGGTCAAACGCGCGGGCAATTTCATTCGTCTCCCGGACTTTCAACCGGAGCTTGGCGGAAAACTTTTCGGGTGAGAGCAGGTCCACCATGCGGAAGCCAGTGCGACCGACCTTGTCGGAGTAGGCCGGGCCGATGCCGCGTTTGGTGGTGCCGATCTTGTTCGACTGCTCCCGGATCGCGTCGAGCACCTTGTGGTAGGGCAACACCATGTGGGCTCGGTTGCTCACGAGCAGGTTGCCATCCACGGCGATGCCGCGCGATTTGAGGTGGTCGATTTCCTCTAGCAGCGCCAGCGGATCCACCACGACACCGTTGCCGATGACGTTCAGCTTGCCGGGGTAGAGGATGCCCGAGGGGATGAGGTGGAGGACGTATTTCTCCGCGCCAACTTCGACCGTGTGCCCCGCATTATTACCGCCCTGATAGCGGACGACGACATCGGCTTGCTCGGTCAATACATCGATGATCTTGCCTTTGCCTTCGTCCCCCCACTGGGCGCCGACGAGAATGGTGGTAGCCATGACGGTCGGTCACCTTAACGAAAAGCCAAACGACGTGGCAAGTAACAACCGGAAAGACTCTGTGCTTTGGTGAAAATCAATCGCTTTGGCTCAGGCGCTTCTTGGGCGCTTCGAACAAGAGACGGTGGGCTTCGGTTAGGATACCGGCGATGCGGTCGGCGAAACGGTTACCGGCCAGCACGGCGCGGACTGCTGCTGCGTCCACAGTCGCGGCGTTTTGGCCGGGGAACCAGTGGTCGGCCTGGCCGAGCAGGTTGTACCGGAGTTTCCCCCACGCGACCATGTCGAGACCCTTTGCGTACGTCCAAAGCCGGAGAATTTCGTGGACGTTGATTTGGCCGGGGATGTGTTGCCACTCCGGAATGTGTTCGTGCCAATGCGCCATCCAGTCGGCGCCGTGGACGCGGACGAGTTCGGCGTGGAGCCGGTCCGCCACCTCCTTGTGAACATCCGGCTGCCGTAGCGCGGCGACGTGTTCGTCGAAATCCGTCGGGCGCGCCGCACCGATGCTGAGGGTGTGGACTTGCGGCCGGGCGAGGCAAAAGAGGTCGTTGAATTGAATGGGCGTGAGCGGCGCGCACAGCTTCACAAGCTTCTCCGGTGGCTCGTAGAGTTTGCCGCCCTTGTCGCTCGGGCTGATGATGAACACACCCATGTCGTGCCGGGTCGCAGCCTCGACGGCCGGCCACGTGAACTCGTTGACCCAGTACCAGTGCAGGTTCACGTAATCGTAAGCGTCGGTCTCGCAGGCGGCAGTGATGACGCGAGTCGGGGCGTGGGTGGAAAAGCCGACCCACCGGCAGCGGCCCTGTTTCTTCAAGTCGTGTGCGATCTCGACGCAGCGGTGCGACCATTCGAGAACCTGGTCGTTGTTGATGCCGTGAAGCGCGAGCAGATCGACGTAATCCAACTTAAGCCGCTCTATCGAGGTGTTGAACGTCGCGAGAAATTCTTTCGGGTCGGCGCTCGGCGCGACCTTGGTTTGGACGATCATCTGGTCGCGTGGCAGGGTGGGGAGGATTTGGCCGAGCTGGATTTCGCTGCTGCCGTATCCCCGGGCGGTCTCGATGTGGTTGATGCCAAGCTCCAGCGACCGGCGGATGGTGGCTTCGAGATTGCGCTGGTTGTCGGCCGGGATTTCGCTGAGCGGTTTGTCCTGCCACGCGTGTTGGTACCGCATCCCGCCGCAGGAGAAGACCGGCATCGGCAGGCCGGTGCGGCCGAAGCGTCGTCTTGGCATCTGTTGGTTCATCTCGTAGAGTCGTCCCCGATGAAATTCATTTTCGCAATGCTGCTTCTTCTAGCACAGGTCGCCGCGGCCGGCGAGCGCGTCGTCCTGGTGCGCGATGCCAAAGCGGTTCGCGATGGCGATGTCGAGGCTGCGCGGGTTCAGGCGATGGTGACGAAAGGCATTCAAGCCCTGACCGGCAAGGATACCGTCGCGGCGGCGTGGGGCGCGCTGTTTGCCACGAACGACGTCGTCGGCATCAAGGTCGCCACGCAAGCCGCGCCGTTGCACGCCACACACGCACCGGTGGTGGACGCGATCCAGGCCGGCCTGCAAGCCGCGGGCGTGCCGGCGGCCAACATCATCGTCTTCGACCGCGATCCGCAGAAGCTGCGTGCGGCCGGCTTCAAGGATGCCCGGGCCATCGCGCCCGACGGCTGGGACGCGGCGAAGTATCACGAGTCGCGCGTGGTGGGCAAGTTGATCTGGGGTGACCTGATGTTCGGCAAACAGGAAGAGGGTTTCGGCGACCGGTCGCATCTGCCGAAACTGGTCACCCAGACCATCACCAAGCTCATCAACGTCCCGGCACTGCAAGATAACGAAGCGTGCGGCATCGGCGGTTGCCTGTACAACACC
>OMJI01000101.1 GCA_900299315.1 Verrucomicrobiota bacterium
AAGGCGTGGCTGGCGGCGCGCGGGATGCCGTTCACGGATTTGGGTTCGTGCAGCACCGAGCCGGTGGATTATCCCGATTACGCCTACAAGGTCGCGCAGGCGATCCTGACCGGCGCGGCGGATCGCGGTGTGTTGATTTGCAAGAGCGGCATCGGGATGAGTATCGCCGCCAACCGGTTCCCGGGCGTGCGCGCGGCGATGGTCAGTAACGAGGAATGGGCGCGCCTGAGCCGGGAACATAACGACGCGAATGTGTTGGTGCTGTCCGGCTTGGAGACGAGCAACGAGCAGGCGCAGCGGATTTTGGATGTGTGGTTGAAGACAAACTTTGAAGGAGGCCGGCACGCCCGGCGTGTGGAAAAAATGGATAATCCCCCGAACTTGACCGAGAAGAAAACGTCCGTGTTGGCGCAGGTCGACCCGGAGGTCTTTGACGCCGTGCAGCGCGAGAAGCGGCGCCAGCAGGAAAACATCGAGCTGATCGCCAGCGAGAATTTCGTCAGCCCGGCCATCCTCGAAACGGCGGGGACAGTTTTGACCAACAAGTACGCCGAGGGCTATCCCGGCCGGCGGTACTACGGCGGTTGCGAGTACGTGGACATCGCCGAGCAACTGGCCATCGACCGCGCCAAGCAACTCTTCGGCTGCGAGCACGCGAACGTCCAGCCGCACAGCGGTTCGCAGGCGAACATGGCCGTGTATTTTTCGCAACTCAAACACGGCGACACCATTCTCACGATGGAACTCGCCCACGGCGGTCATCTCACGCACGGTTCGCCGCGCAATTTTTCGGGGCTGTTCTACAAGGTGGTCCACTACGGCGTCCGGCCGGACAACGAGCGGATTGATTATGACCAGCTCGCCGAGCAGGCGAAGCAATGCCGGCCGAAGATGATTACGGCCGGCGCGAGCGCATACCCGCGCGTCATCGATTTCCAGAAGATGCGGGAGATTGCCGACTTGGTGGGCGCGTTGTTGTTTGTGGACATGGCGCACATAGCCGGCTTGGTGGCGGCCGGTGTGCATCCGAGCCCGGTGCCGTACGCGGATTTCGTCACCACCACGACGCACAAGACGTTGCGCGGACCCCGGGCGGGCTTGGTGATGTGCCGGGCGAAGTATGCGAAGGAAGTGGACACGTGGGTGCTCCCCGGTATCCAAGGCGGCCCGCTCATGCACATCATCGCGGCCAAGGCGGTCTGCTTTGGCGAAGCGATGAAGCCGGAGTTCAAGGATTATCAGCGCCAGATCGTGAAGAACGCGCAAGCGCTGGCGACCGGCCTCACTCGCCACGGTTTCCGTATCGTCAGCGGCGGGACGGACAACCATCTCATGCTCGTCGATCTCCGGACGAAGAAGCTTACCGGCAAGATCGCCCAAGAGTCGCTCGACAAGGCCGGGATCACCTGCAACAAGAACCTCATTCCCTACGATCCCGAGAAGCCGCTCGTCACCAGTGGCATCCGTCTCGGCACACCGGCGATGACGACGCGCGGCATGAAGGAAGGCGAAATGCAGCAGATCGCCGACTTCATCAACGAAGTCCTGTCCGCGCCCGAGGACGCCGCCGTTCACGCCCGGGTGAAGGAGAAGGTCAAGTCGCTGACCTCCCGGTTCCCGTTGCCGTACTGATTTTTTCCGAAGCTGTCATATATCCGAAGTCGGGTCGCGACTAACGGGCTAGATGCAGGCTGACGGTTTTCATGACGGGGTCGCAGTCCTGCGTCGAGGGGAGAAGGTATGAAGTTAAGGCTGACGTGGCGATGGGTGATGTTGGCGGGCGCGTTGGGTGTGGCCAGTGAGGCGCTGGCGTTCCCTTCGTGGATGGCGTCTTCGGCGGGTATGTCCGGCACACGGATGACAGCAACCCGGGCACTTACACGATCCTGATGAATCAGGATTACTTCGGGCTCCACGCCAATGTCGGCGTACAGCTTAACGGCGGCGCGTGGACGGAGTATGCGATGAGTTATGCCGGTAATGATTCCGGCAACTCCGTCTGGACGTTCACACCCGGTCAAGCCTACGCCGCGGGCGCGGTGGTGCAGTATTACTTCAAGGGCTACGAGGACGGGACCGCCAACACGATCTACGACAGTAACGGTTCCACCAACTACCATTTCCAAGTGGCAACCGACGGGAGCGACCCGCTGGCGAACAGTTGGTTCACGAAGCTGACCGGGCAGTATGCGCGGATTTATTCCAACGCGGCGGCGCGGACGGCGGGCGCAGCGGCGGTCACGTGGAGCAACGGTTCGCAGACCCAAGCGTTGCCGGCTTACAGCGGCGTGCAGGAAGTCTATTCGTCCACGAACTGGGTGTACGTGCGCGCCACCGGCTTAGGCGCGCATGTGATGGGACCGTGGTCGGTGGGTTTCCCCAACTTACCGGTGAACAAAAAGCTGCTCTACCGGATCCCGCGCGTCCCGCTCGCGGCCGGTACCAAGAGCGTCAACGGCGGTGGGACGATTGGCATTTTTGTGGATGGCGTGGCGTTGTTCAACAGTTGGGACGCGTTCTACTGGAATGGCAGCACGGAGGTCGGTGGGGCGGGGACGGGCTACTGGAACCGGGACGCTTACGTGAACGAAGGCGCGACGTTCGATCCCGCCTACGCGCACCAAGAGCAGACCGGCACGTACCATTACCACGCCAACCCCATCGCGCTCCGATATCTCCTCGGCGACCACGTGGACTTCAACGCCACCACGAAGACATATTCCGAATCCACCAACGCCGTCGTGAATCACTCGCCCATCATCGGCTGGGTCGCGGACGGCTACCCGATTTACGGGCCGTATGGTTATTCGAACCCGACCAATCCCGCCAGCGGCGTGCGGCGTATGATCCCCGGCTACGTCCTGCGCAACGGCCAATTCGGCACCCAGAACCTCACCAGCACCGGCCGCACGACAATCCCGCAATGGGCCGTGCGGCTCTTCAAGGTTTCCAACGCGCAGACCGGGCCGAACGTCAGCAGCTCGTACCCGCTGGGCCGATACATGGAGGACAACGATTATCTCGGCGACCTCGGCTACACGCACGGCGTGGACTTCGACCTCGACGAGTACAATGGCCGGTACTGCGTCACACCGGAGTTCCCGAACGGCACCTACGCCTACTTCACCGCCATTGCCACGAACGGCGCGCCGCTGTTCCCGTACAACATTGGGCGCGGCTACTACGGTTACCCGACCGGCGGCAGTCTCCTAACCGTCGCCGAATCCGTCACCACAAACTTCGTCGGCGGTCCCGCCACGGTGCCGACGATGCAATCCATCGCACCGAGTGGCGCGAACGACATCATCATCACGTGGAGTTCCGTCGAGGGCGGCCGGTACGATGTGCAGGCTGCGACGAATCTCGCGGCGTACAGTTCGCTCAACACCAACGTTCCCAGCGGCGGATTGACCAGCAGTTTCATCCACACCAACGGACTCGCCGGCACCTCGCAACGCTTCTACCGGACCAAGCTCGCCGCCCTTGCCAACTATGACTCGGCGATCGGTTCCGGTGGTATTCTCAGCGTCGTGCCCAATACCGGCCTGCGGAACAACCCGTACTCGATCACCATCAACCTCGACCCGGCCGTCGGTCCGCCGCCGCAGATGGCGCCCGTGCTGAGCGTCACGGTCGGCTCCATCAACGGCACCGGCCTCAACCACGTCAGCCAGACACAAGTTACCGCCAACATCTCCATCCCGGGCGGCGCAACGCCCGGGCCAGTGGCTGTCAGCGTCACTTTCCCGGGACCGCCGGAGAACCCGAGCCAGACGGTGACCTACACGCTGACGAACGGCTTTACCATCCAATGAAGCTGACCGGGCTGGTTGTCGCGTGCGTGTTGGCCTGTGCGGGCGCGCGCGCAGCCTCGCTCGACTTGACCATCCGGCCAACGGTCGGCGGCGAGCCGCTGCTCGTGGATTCGGTCCGGTACCACAACACAGCCGGTGAGGCATATTCCGTCACGCGGTTGAGCTGCTTGGTCAGCGGCTTCGCGCTTGAGAAGGTGGAAGGTGGCTGGGTGGAAGTACCGGGGCAGGTTGCGTGGTTCGACGCGGAAAGTCGCCGCGGCGTGACGCAGCTCGAAAACATACCGGCGGGTCAGTATCGCAGCATTCGCTTTTACATCGGCCTCGACGAGCAAACCAACCGGGCTGATCCCGGACAATTCCGCGCCGATCATCCGCTGAACCCCAACGTCAACGGCCTGCATTGGAGTTGGCAGGGTGGATACATCTTCCTCGCGCTGGAAGGCCGGTTCCGCGTGGGTGGCGAACCGCTGACCGGCTTTGCGTATCACTTTGCCCGCGACCCGAACCGGACCCGGATCACCCTGCCGGCGGCGTTTGATCTTCCACGTGATACCGGCGTGGAAATCGATTTTGACGCCGGCGCGCTGCTCAACGCGCCACGTCCGCTCTCCTTCGCCAAGGACGGCGTCTCGACGCACTCGCGGCCGGGAGACCCGGTCGCGGTGGCGTTAGCGGTGAACTTGCCGGGAGCGTTTCGAGTCCGGCAGGTTTCGTCCAGCCTGCCGCGTTACGCGGCGACGGAGCCGGTCAAGCCGCTTTACCTACCGGCGAAGTTCACCGCGTACCAGTTCCGCCTGAGCCGGCAATTCCCGCTGCCGGATTTGCCCCGCGACAATCCGCTGACGGTCGAGCGCGTCACGTTGGGCGACCGGCTGTTTCATGACGTCCGGCTTTCGCGGACGGACACAATCTCGTGCGCAACCTGTCACGATGAACAACACGCGTTCGCCGATCCGCGCCGCTTCAGCGTCGGCGTGAACGGCGATGTCGGGACGCGCAACGCGATGCCGCTGATCAATCTGGCTTGGAAATCCCGGTTCTTCTGGGACGGTCGCGCGCCGTCGTTGCGGGCGCAGGCGCTGATGCCGATCCAGGATCACACGGAGATGGATGAGACGTTGACGAATGTTGTCGCCAAGCTGGCCGGGGTGGCAGAGTACCGGCCGTTGTTTGAGGCAGCGTTCGGTGCGCCGGAGATTACGCCGGAGAAGATCGGGCTGGCGATCGAGCAGTTCGTGCTCACGCTCACGTCGTTCGACTCGCGGTTCGACCGGGCAATGCGGGGCGAGGAGAAGCTGACGCCAGTCGAGCAGCGCGGGTTTGAGCTGTTCATGACGGAATCGGAACCCCGGTTGGGTCAGCGAGGTGCGGATTGCTTTCATTGTCACGGCGGGGCGTTGTTCTCCAACTTCCAGTTCCTCAACAACGGCTTGCCGGGCGTGACGAATCGGTTCGCGGTCCCGAGCCTGCGCAACGTCGCGCTGACTGGGCCATACATGCACGATGGCCGGTTCGCGACGTTGGCCGAGGTGGTGGAGCACTACAATTCCGGGGTGGAGCGCGGCCCGACGTTGGATCCCAATCTCGCCAAGCATCCGGCAACCGGGCTCGGACTTAGCCCGGCAGATCGCGCGGCATTGGTGGCATTTTTGGAGGCGCTCACCGATCCGTCGTTGCGGGTAAAACGGTAGAAAAGTTTTGCCAGATGCGTGGTTACCCCTTACAAAAGGCCACCATGATTACTGGAATTGAAATTGTGACGTTTAAAGTAGCGGACCTCGGTCGGGCTTGTGACTTTTACGGGAACAAGCTCGGGCTGAAGTTGGCGTACCGGGATGATGCGGCGAAGTGGGCCGAGATCGATGGCGGCGCGTTGCATCTCGGGTTGCAGCAATCGGACGAGGCCGGTGGGGCGCGGAATCCGTTCCTGAGCTTCAGCGCGGATGACTTGGACGGCACGGTGACGGCGTTGCGCGGGCGCGGCGTGGAATTCGTCGGCGACATCGTGAGCAGCGACGTGGGGCGCACGATCACGGTCAAGGATCCGGATGGCAACCAGTTCGAGCTGTTCGAGCCCGGCGACTAGTGGTCTTTCCAAAACCAGTTTGACACCATTTTCTGCCGCCGGTAGTCTCGCGGCAGCGTTGTCACACCCCGTTGTTCCAACAGGAGAAATCAAATGATTGTTACTACTGCCCAGTTGTTCAAGATCGCCTATGGCCGGTACGCCATCGGCGCCTACAACATCAACAATGCCGAGCAGGCGATGGGGCTTTTCCGCGGCTGCGTCCAGTCCAAGGCGCCCTTCATCATCCAAATTTCCAAGGGCGCTCGCAAGTACACGGACAAGCGGATGCTCGAAGCCATCATCCGCGCCGCGAGCGAGATTTTCCCCGAGGCGGTTTTCGCGGTGCACCTCGATCACGGTGACGAGGAGACCTGCTACGACTGCATCAAGTCCGGTTTCTATAGCTCGGTGATGATCGACGCGTCGCATGACCCGTTCGAGAAGAACATCGAGATCACCAAGCGCGTGGTCGATGCAGCGCACGCCAAGGGCATTTCGGTGGAAGCCGAGTTGGGCATGCTGGGCGGCGTGGAGGAAGACATCAAGGTCGAGGAAGGCAACGCCTGCTTGACCGACCCCGCCCAAGCCGAGGAATTTGTTAAGAAGACCGGCTGCGACTCGCTCGCCTGCGCCATCGGCACCTCGCATGGCGCGTTCAAATTCAAGGGCCGCCAATCACTGCACTTCGACGTCTTGGAGAAGATCAAGGCGCGGCTCCCCGGCTTCCCGCTCGTCATGCACGGCAGCTCGAGCGTGCCGAAGGAAGAAGTCGATCGCATCAACAAGGCCGGTGGCGCCATCAAGGATTCGATGGGCGTGGACGTTAAGGAGTACCTCCCGGCTGCCAAGCTCGGGGTGACGAAGGTCAACATCGACACAGATGGCCGGTTGGTCTGGACCCGCGTTCATCGTGAGTTCTTCCGCGACAAACCCGGTGAGTTCGATTTCCGCCCGCCGGGCAAAGTCTTCATGGACGAGTACACCAAGTTCATCGCGACCCGTAACGAACTGCTTGGCTCGGCCGGTCAGCTCGACGAAGTCCGCTCCAAGTTGAAGAAATAACCGAGCCATGGCGCCATGAACGCCGCCTTACTCCTGCTGGCCGTCACGGCCGAGTCGCTCAGTCTGGCGCTCGGCCACCTGAGTACCGGGTTGAACTACTACCGGACAGGGCGCAACGACAAAGCGGTTCGCGAGTTCAACATCGTCCTGCGCGACTATGCGGACTCGCCCGTGGCTGATTCCGCGCTCTACTGGTCCGCGCAAGCCTGGCAGGCTGCCGGACAGAAGGACGAGGCAGCGGTCGCCATGGCGGAGCTGGCGCAGAAGTTCCCGAACAGTTCGTACCTACAACAGGCGTCCACGCCGGTGCCGGCCAACCCCGCACCGGCGGCGGCGCCGGTAGTGGTCGCACCGACGCCGACTCCACCGCCCCCACCGCCCCCACCGCCCGCGCCGGTAGCTGCCGGACCGACAGCGCAGCTCATCATCAAGAAAGTGCACGACCAGACGGTCGCGCAGTTGAATGACAAGACCTATGCGTCGGCGGCGGAACTCGGAACGGCTCTGGCGGAGTTGAAGCGCACCCAGCCCGGTGCTGTCATCACGTTTCAGCGTGAAGACGATGTGGACTTGCAGATGGTGGTGGACGCCATCAACGCGCTCGACAAGGCCGGTGTGGCCTACAAGATCCGGTAGCGCCTAGTCTTTCGAGACCGGCACCCAAGCCGGTCGGGCTGGGTCGGGATTCGAATCCGACCGGCCACCCAAGGTGAGGGCGACCGGTTCTTCTTTCCCGCGGCGCACAACGGTGAAGTCCAACTGGTCACCGGCGTGATGGAGGAAAACGCTGTCGAGCACGTCCGCGAGACGATGGACGCTGTTCGTGCCAATGCGGACGATGAGGTCGCGGTCTTGGAAGCCGGCTTGTGCCGCGGGCGTGTTGCTGATGACTTGCCGGACATAGACCTGCCAGCGGTTGAGCGGCGTGGATTCGACATCCAATTCGCGTTCGGAAACTTCAAGTCCGACCCACGGATGTTGCGCTTGGCCGGTGGCGACGATGTCCTTGTAAACTTTCTTCGCCGCGCAGATGGGCAGGGCGTAGGCTTGGTCATCCATGTGCGCCGCGACGATGACGCCGATGACCTCGCCCTTGGCGTTCAGGAGCGGACCGCCGCCTTGGCCGGGGTTGAGGCGGCAATTGGCGCGGATGTGACTGGTGGGAAAAAGGCGGTCACCGCGGCGGATGTCGATCCCTTGAATGAAGCCGACTACAGGCGCAGCCGGAAGGTCGTAGGGATAGCCAAGGGCGATGACCAAGGAACCCACGGCGTAGTCCGGTGCGCCGCAGGTCTTCAACGCCGGGAACTCTGCGTCGCGTTTTTGGACCTTCAGCACCGCGAGGTTGACGCGCGGGCACCGGCCGACAATATGCGCCGGTAACTTCTCGTCCTGCCATTCAACCCAGCAGGTGTCGGCGTCGCCGATCACCGTGCCGGCGGTGAGAACAAGCCCGTCGTTGGAAACAAAGAAGCCGGTCCCCACACGATGGCTGGGCGTGCTCGCGAGGTCGTTATCCGCAGACTGCCGGTGGGCGTGAATCTTGACGACGGCTTGCCGGGAGTTGTTGAAAACGGTCTTAACGTCGCGATCAACGCTTTCGAGTGCGTTCGAGCTTTCCCCGTGGACAACGGTCAGACCGAGGATGAGCCCGACCAGCAGGCTAGAAATCAGCGCGGACTTCATAGCTCGCGGGCGTGATCGGAATCCGGTCGAGCACGTAGCGCGGCTGGGACGGTTCGGGACGTGCGGCACCCGTGCTGGCGAGGCGCAGCCCACCGGCCAGCGTATCAATCGAAGGCGCCGTGGATGCGATGCCGGTTTCGACCGGGAGTGTGAAGAGCGGTGCCGGGGCGGGCGGTGGCTCAGCGTAGACAACCAAGGAACCAATATGCGGATCGCCGCTGGCGGTCAGAGCGTCGTTGGAACTGCGCAGTCCCATCCACAGCAATCCCATCGTGAGGGCCACGCCACACGCGCCGGCTAGACCCATTCGCCAAGAACCGACGAGCGGCATGTCAGGGGTGCGGAGGAACTTTTGCCAAAAGGACGGCTGGGCGTCGGCTGCGGCGAGGCGGCGATGAAATTCGTTGAGGAAGCCGTCGAAATATTGCGGGACTGGTTGTTCGTGCCGTTTCAACGCGAGCAGGCGCTGCAGGCGCATGCCGCGTTGGTGAACCACGCGGCAATCCGTGCAGTCCGCCAAATGCAACCGGACCTGCTTCGCCACCGGCTCGGCAAGCCGGTCGCGGGCCAGATCATCCAGCAGGAACTGGATTTCGTCACATTTCATTTCGGTTACGAGCTTCATACGTAGTCGCTGAGCAATCCCTGAAGCTGCTGCCGCGCGTAAAACAACCGCGAGCGGACGGTGCCCTCGGACGTGTTGGTCGCTTTCGCGATGTCCGCGTGTGTCATGCCCTGGATGTCATGCATGACAACGACTGCCCGGTGATTCTCTGACAGTTTCTGAAGCGCTTCGTTCAACCGCTGATGCAATTCGTTCAGGCCGACCTCGCGGCGCGGCGTGACGTGGGACATGAGTTCCACGAAATCAGGATCAGTCTGGATGCCGCTATCGACATCGTCGAGGGAATAGGTGTTGCGGTTGCGGCGGCGCTTGAGGTGATTGATGGTCCGATTAACAGCGATCCGGTAGATCCAGGTGTAGAAACTGGAATTGCCGCGGAAACTATTCAGGCTCCGGTAGGCCTTGATGAACGTCTCCTGCACGAGGTCATTGGCGTCCTCGTGGTTGCTGGTCATGTGATAGACCGTGGCGTAGAGCCGCTGTTTGTAACGCTCCACGAGCACGTCGTAGGCGCCGGCATCGCCGCGTTGGGCGCGGGCGACAAGGGTCTCGTCTTCCTCGTGCTGTGGGACGGCTGACTGAACCGGCGGGGTTGCCGGCTTTTTGAGATGAAGTTTTTCGAGAAGCTTCATGCCGTTTGGAGTAGCTGCCGGCTTTGTTGGGAAAGGTATTGAAGGAGACCGGCCAGTGTTTGCCGGTATTGGTTGGCTCCGAGAACGGTCAGACTTTGTTCCGCCCGGGCGATGTAGGAATCGATGGTGATAAGCGATTTGTTGACGACGTCGTTCCGGGCTACCAAAGCACTGAGTTGTTCCCGGTCTTGGGCCTCGTCGCGGAAAATCATGTCGCCCAGCGCGCGCCGCTCTTCGGGCCGCGCGTCCTGAAGCAACAGCAAATACGGCAAGGTGAGTTTGCCCTTTTTCACGTCAGTACCAAGTGACTTACCGGCTTTACGTTCCTGTCCCAAAATATCCACGCAGTCGTCATAAATCTGGTACGCAATGCCCAGATTGGTTCCAAACTCTCTGAGGGATTCGACCACGGTGGGGGGGGAACCGTTCAAACTGGCTCCCAGCTCGCAGCTCACTGCGAATAGGGCACCGGTCTTCATGTTGATGATGTCGATGTACTGGTGCTGGACCAGATTGACGTCAAACCGCCGTTCGGTCTGGAGAATCTCACCGGCGCAGACGGTGTTTGTCGCCTCGCTGGCACGGCGGCAAACCTCTGTGGTGGGGTAACTTGCTGCAAGCTTTAAGGCGTGAGCAAACAGGCAATCCCCGAGCAGGACGCTGACCTCATTGCCCCACCTCGAGTTGGCTGTCTCGAGACCGTGCCGGAGTTGAGCTTCATCGAGAATGTCGTCGTGGACCAGCGTAGCGATGTGGATCAGTTCGACGATGACACCCAGCGTAATGTGCCCGTCATAAATCCGGCCAGAAGCCCCACCGGCCAGCAGGGCGAGGGTGGGGCGCAACCGCTTGCCGCTCCCGCGAAGGACGTAATCCACATAGTGCTGGACCCGTTTGTCGAACCCGGTAACTTGTTCCGCCAATTCTTCCTCCACACGAGCGAGCTCGGGTGTAATGGGTTGGAGCAACTCCAGCAGCGCAGAATTGGTTTTCTTTGAGGACGCTGTCGCGTCACGAACACTTGGGGCGACCATGATGCGCGTACTGTACGAGTGGTCAAAAAAGGTGTCAACTGACGAATCCGCCAAGTTCCCGCTTGACCCACCGGCACGCGCTTCTCAAAGTGTCCCGCGGAAGATGAAACGCTGGATGCCATATCTGTTTTGCCTGTTGGTCGCGTGCAGTCGCAGTCCGGCTAAGAAGGTGGTGGCAGAAGTCGAGTCGCTTCTAGTTAATGGGCAAGTGGAGAAGGCGCAGGCGCTGTTGCAAGACGCGGCGGCGCAGATGCCCGATTCTCTGGAGATTCATCGCGAGGCGATCATCCTTCTGTTGCGCACAGAACAGATCCCCTCCGCGCGGGTGCTGGTGGCGCGTTTGCCCGTCGGCGATCCGGCCTTGCGGCTGGCGTTGCGTCATCGCGACGGAGTGGTGCGGACGCAGGCGGCGAAGTTGATCGCGGACCTGCCCGACGCGGTGAGCGTGCGCGATTTGATCCGGGGAATGGATGACTCGGTGGCCGAAGTGCGGGCTTATTGCGCCCGCGCAGCCGGCAAGCGCGGAGACCGGTCGGCATTGAAGCAGCTCTTTCGGTTGCTCAACGATTCGAGTTGGCTGGCTCGCGCGGAGGCGGCGGACGCCATGGCCACGATCGGCGACCCGCAGGCAGCCGGATGGCTCATCTACCGGCTGCGGGACTCGGATGGGTTTGTCCGATATCGCGTGGCGGTGGCGTTGCGCGAACTCGCCTGTCCAGCCAACCATGAGGTTCTGCAGCGTGCGTTGAAGCTACCGGGCGTGAAGCAGTCGTTCGATGTGGCGGTGGCTTTGGCCAAGCTCGGTGATCCATTGGCGCTCGGACCGTTGACGAACGCGGTGAATGATTCCGACAGTGAAGTTCGGCGCCGTGCTGTCGATGCATTGCTGGAATGTGGCTTACCGGCGGGAACGAACGCGTTGGCGCAACTCGCAAGAGACCAAGATACAACGGTCCGAACAAAGGCCGAAAAAGCTCTGCGAGCGTGGAGCCCGCGGGTGAGTGGCGCGAACTAAGGCTTGTCCGGCAGAGTCTTGACGTGCGCGATGACTTTCTCGAGCGCATCGCGGAATTCTTCCAAGCCGGAAATCGGCACAATCACCGCGTCGCGCCGTCCGCCGACCTCCTCGATGATTCGGAGAAATCGCCCGCGCGGATTTTCCCGGAGGTCAAACGTGATGTGCTTGCGTTCCACCCGAATACTGTGGCTCTGCAATTGTGTATCCACAGTGTGCACGCCTCCCGCCCTTGGCTGTGTCAATGTTTCCATATCTCCTCAGATTTTAATCCCCCGGCTGTGCGATCCCCACATTCTTCCCCCTTGAAACTGAGAAGTTTGTATACGGTTCAGCCGCAAAGGTCAACACCGCAGATTTTACTGGTGCAAGATTATCATCTTCAACTCGGTCATCTCCTCGACGGCGTACCGGGGTCCTTCTTTGCCAAATCCACTCGCCTTCAAACCGCCATACGGCATCAAATCTTGCCGCCACCCCGGTCCCCAGTTGAGATGGATGTTACCGCTTTCCAGCTCTCTCGCGAATCGCACGGCGGTCGAGATATTCTCCGTGAACACCCCGGCTGCGAGTCCAAACTGGCTGTTGTTCGCCAGCGCCAACGCCTCGTCCACCGAGCCGAACGGCGTGAAGGCAACAGCCGGGCCGAACAGTTCCTCACAGGAGATTCGCATGCTGGATTGCACATCGGCCACGATCGTCGGCTCGTAAATCGCGCCCTGCCGGTGACCACCCGTCACGACACGGGCCCCGGCCTTTACCGCCTCGGCGACCCATTGCTCCACGCGGATTGCCTCTTGTTCCCGGATCATCGGGCCCACCTTCGTGTTCTCCGCCAGCGGATCGCCGGTGGGCAACGCCGCCACTTTCGATTTCGTCGCGGCTAACAGATCGCCATAAATCTCGCGACTGGCGATGACGCGCTGCGTCGAGATGCACACCTGACCGGCATTCGAATAACCGGTTGCGGCCACCGCGGTCGCCACTTTCTCCAAGTCGGCATCCGGCATCACGATGATCGGCGAATTGCTTCCCAGTTCCATCGTCACCCGTTTGATGCCGGCCATCTGGCAGATTCGTTCGCCCACCGGCACGCTGCCGGTAAACGTGATCTTTCGCACCCGGGAATCCCGGCACAGCCCATCGCCCAATTCTCCACCGGGTCCCGTCAGGCACGAAATCGCCTCCGCCGGTAAGCCTGCCTGCAAGAGCACCTCGGTCAATTTCAAGGCCGATAGTGGTGTGTTCGATGGCGGCTTGATGATCACGGCATTGCCGGCCGCAATGGCGGGGCCGACCTTGTGTGCCACGAGATTGAGCGGGAAGTTGAACGGCGAAATCGCCACCACCACGCCGCACGGCACTCGCAACGTGAAACCCAACCGGCCTTCGCCGCCCGGTGACGCATCCAAAGGAACCGTCTCGCCGTGGATTCGGCGCGCTTCCTCGGCAGAAAGCATCAACGTCTGCACGGCTCGACCGGCTTCGAACCGGCCTTCCGTGATCGGCTTGCCTTCCTCCAGCGTGATTGTCCGGCCAAACTCCTCCAGCCGCGATTCGATCGTCTCGGCTGCCTTTTTCAGGATCCGGTACCTTTCCCACGCAGAGAGCTTGGCCATCACTTTGGCGCCGCGCACAGCCGCTGTCAGCGCACGCTCGACGTCATCGAGATCACCGCGGGGCACGATGTCGACGACGGAATTGTCGAAGGGATGAATCACCTCGATCTGCCGGGGTTTGCTGACCCATTCACCGCCCACGCACATTTTCATGATCGAATCTCCATGCCTCGTTTGGCGAGCTCCTTGAAAAAGGGTTCCATCGGCACCGCCACCTCGGGCGGCAACACCCCGCGCTGCGTGATCTGACCGGTGACAATCATCTGCGCGACGATCGACGGCGGACACCCGGTATCCACGTCGCCCGCGCTCGCGTGTTTGCGCGACCGCGCGTGGCACTCCATGACCCGACCGTCCGCGACGACACGCGCAATCTCGTAATCATCCGGTCGACCGCGGTCCACCGGCTGATTCGGAATCTTACCGGCCATCACGTCGCGCACAAATTGCCGGTCGAAGCCGACTTTGAAATCGCACTCGCGCAGTCCGAACGTCACCGGCAGCGTCGCCACCTCGCTGTGCCGCGTCCGCACCAGCCACTGCCAGCCCACCGGTGCCGGAAATTTCATACGCTCCCACCCGGTGCGCGGCGGCATTTCTTTGAACTTCCCGCCCTTCACGATCCATGCCGTAAGGGTCAGCTCTTCGCGGATCGTCTGCGCGGAATAGGGAAAGCCCGGGGCCGGATTAAAATCTTTTGTGGCGACGCGTATTTTCACGGATCTCTTCGGCGAAAGTGCGCGAGCCATCACGTTCACGATGCCGGGTGCGCATCCCATTCCGAGAACTGCCGTCAACCCGGCGCGTTCGAACGAGCGGTGCAGCTTGAGTTGCCGGCGCGTCCACATGAACAGTCCGCCTAAGTCGATGTAATGCACCCGGTCGCGCAGCGCGGCGCGCATCACGTGCAGGTTGAAATTGTGCTGCGTGCAGTTGATCACCACGTCGTGCCCGCGCAAGTCCGCCCGGCGCGCATCGGCAAACACGGTTTTCACCCGCTGACTGCGAATCAGAGTCACCGGCCGAAAGTCCGCCACGGTGATCTGGTTGGCCCGGTGGGACTCTAGGAGATCCCGCACCACCACGCGCCCAATCGCCCCGCACCCGCCAAGCACAATGAAACGCCGGTTCACTTCGCCAGTATGCGGCGGAGGACAATCTGCGTCAACGTTCGGTGACGAACCGCCCGTCGTTCAGGATCAACTCGATGTTGTTGTTGCCGTCGCCCCACGCGGAAGCTTGGAGGCGGAAGCGCAGGCGCTTCGTGCCGGGCGGGATTGCGAAGTCCAGGTCGGCGAGCTTCTCGCCGCCACCGGCGCTGACTTGGAGACGTTGTTTGTCGAGAGCAAACACGTCTTTGTCATCCGCCGTGATCCGCGCCGAGAACTCCTGATTCATCGGGTTGGAGTGGGGGATGTAGCCACACACGTCATCACTGACGTAGAGATGCCCCGTGAAGCGCGTCGTGCCTGCGGGAACGTCGTACTCGACCCAGTGATACATGTTGCGTGACTTCACCCAGAGCCCGACACCGGTAATGAACTCGCCGCCGACAGCGAAGACGTTTTCCAGCCGGCTATTGTAGCGCTCGCCGTCCTTGAACTTGAAAGCCAGGTCCACCGCCTTGACGATCTTCCGGTTGTCCTTCCAGAAGAACGAGCCCATCGGTGTAAACGGTCCGAGGTCCATCTTCCCCGCGCCTTCGATCTGACTAAAGCCTTGGGGATCCTTGACCATCCCAAACTCGGTAGCGGCCGGACTTAGGTCTGTCAGTTTGACCTCAGCAGCTTGCGACCAGATGGCCGCGAGAGAGATGAGGGTGATGATAAGAAACTTCCGATTCATGCTGTTTGGTCTCCTTGATTGATGTGTATGCACCCGTAAAAATCCGTCCGCCACGCCGGGCTGGTCGGACTGAACAACGCCGCTTGCACGAAACTGCCGCGCGCGGTTGTCACGTGCGTGCCGATGCCGACGTCGAGCCGAAACGTCTCCGCATCGGCCGGTATTCCAAGCATAGCGAGCGGGATCCGCGTGTCGACTTCGTATCCTCCGTCTACCAACTTGCCGGCAATCGCAATTGCTGGTTCGATCGGCCAGCGTTGACCTTCGTACATCTTCAAGCCGCATGCCGGCTCGGTCGGTGTCGGCGGCAACAGGAACAACTGTGTCACCACACCCGTCGGTTTGGTTGTCCCGAAAACTTCAATGCACGAATGCATCCACGGCTCGGCTAAAGACGGCGTGATGCATGCATCCCGGACCCGGGCGCGCAACGTCAGCGACTCACTCGTCGCATTCGCCTGCACTTCGCCGAGTTCAAATTGCCCTGACCGGACAAGCCGCGCCCCGTCGCCCCACTGCCGGTCGAACACGATTTCCGTGTCGGTCTCCAAAACGCCCCGCCCGGTCGCCTTTGTGACCAAGCCGATTCGGTCCTCACCCGCGGCGAGGCGGCAGACCAGCGTCACGCGCCGCGCCTGTCCCGGCCCCAGATCGTAACTTACCGGCGATTCCGGCAGGAGCGTCACACGGTAGCCGGGGCGCACGTGTACCCAAACCCGTCCACGCGCGCGGACCTCACCGGCGTTAAAGATGTCGAGATGCACCGCTTCCTTGCCGGGTGCGAATTTCAACCGGACAATCTCCGCCGGTGGAAACTTCTCGCGCACCGGGAATGGCCGTCGCGGGCCGACGTGCTCGAGATCGATCGGTTTAATGCCCAGCGAGTGCGCCGGTGAGTCCGGCCTCAGCGTGTAGTCATC
>OMJI01000102.1 GCA_900299315.1 Verrucomicrobiota bacterium
CGCCGCGATGAGGAAATGGCCATTCAGCTCGAGTGGGCAAAGACCGCCGAGTCGGCCAGCCGAGTGATGCCGACCGAATATGTGTCCACCCCGGTCAGAGTGAACTCCACATGGAGGCCGCCATCGGTGAATGGCAGCCCGGTATCCACCGTGCCACCGCCGTCCACGACGCTGTAGTTGCTATTTCCGCCGACGAATTGGAGTTCAAACCGAATCGCCCCGCCGACCAGCAAACGCAGCGCAACGGTCCGGCCGGAGTCGATGAATCCGTTGTCCATGTCGATCGACAGCTTCTGGCCAATACCCAAGGAGAACCCGCGCAGCGCGCTGGCACCGCCGGGGAACTGCTGGCCGTTGTTCGCATAAAGTCCCCATGCACTACCGCCGCTGTCGATGCCAGGACCGTTGCCGAAGCCGTTGCCGTTGGAAGAGCCGATGAACAGCCCATTCGCTGCCGGGCTCGCCGTGGAAGTTTGCAGCGTCCACGCGCCAAAACCGCTACCGCCATTGTCACCGGTCTGCCAACCGTCGCTGTAAGCCAAGTCCGCCGCGTTGTCCGAAGCCGCCCGGGCCGTTGCTGCGACAACCATCATCAAGAGCAGGATACCGCCACGTTTCATGGAGTCTCCTTATCGTCGCGCCTTCCTCAGGCAAGTTGCCCCCAGCAAACCCATCGCAACGAGAAGCGCGCCGCTAGGCTCGGGCACGATGGCCATCGAATTGAAGAATGCATCGGACTCAGCGCCTGTGCCGGCAGTCTTGTTGAAGAGCAGGATGCTGTTCAACAACCCACCCGTGTCCGGCATGGTGCCGTTGATGGTGGTGGTGGCTTCTCCGCCGGGAGTAATCTGGAGAGTGTAGGTGTCCGCGCCGGTCCGCGTAAACGCCAGGTCGAGACCGCCGGCTGTGAATGGGACGCCCGTGCCAAGCAGGCCGGTGGTGTCGTTCGGATCGCCGTAACCGATGCGGTATTCGTTGCCGCCGCCGGGGAAGAAGAACGAGAAGCGGTTCAGGCTGAAGCCGACAGCGCCCGTTCCGCGAAACGTCGAGCCGATGAAGCCGTTGTCCATCCGCAGGAGCAGCGTCTGGCCGATCGACAACTCGCCGCCGGTGAACGCGCGCGACGCAGACGCGAAACCGATGGAGAAATTGTTCTGGTCGATCAGTTGGTTCGCGTACAAGCCCCACGACTTGCCACTGGTGTCGATGTTACCGGAGGGCGCGAGTCCGTTACCGGCTGAGGAGCCAATGAAGAACCCGTTCCGATCGGGGTTGGTATCAACTGTAGTCAGCGTCCACGCACCGAAACCGGTACCGCCGTTATCCCCGGTCTGCCAACCGTCGCTGTAGGCCGCATCTGCGGCGTTATCGGAGGCGAGGTTTGCAGCATAAACCGCCGCTGAACCTGCGAGAATCATCCCCAGCCCGAACAACCATGACATCTTGGTCATATCCCTAAACCCTTTCATTTATTGTGAAGTCAACCGCTTCACCTTGTGCTTATAGACAGATTCATGGATGCCGTCAACAGCTAATTAAACCAGACCGGATCATTATCCTGTCGGATGCGTAAGAACCTGAAATCCGGCGGCGTTGACAGCACGGGGTAGCTCCACGGTAACGACTCCGGCGGCGTTGTCACGATATTACTCCAGTTCATCGAGCTGGAAAATTCGACATTCGTGCTCCCCTGCAATGTGTACTTCCGCGACCGGAAGCTCGCCCACGTGATGTTCGTGCCGGTGTAAGCCGTGATTTGCGGCGGGCAGGCATAGGTATCGAGCACCGAGTTCGGCTCGTCGCGCGTCGGGAAAAGGAACGTGAATGCACGCGGGCTGCGCCGATCCCACCAATACTCATTATGGTTCTGACCGTAACCGATGGTGTGATCGAGGTCGTCGTTAAACCGGTAGCCGTTATAGATCAGGTTGTCGCGCGCGGTCATCGTCTGCACGATGCCGTCGTAACACGGGTTGCAAGTCGGATTGGATGACGGAAAATCGCCGACCGTGCCGCTGTCGAGATAGACTCGCAGCGGTTTTTTCGGGCCGTTGGCGAGGTTGTCCTTCGTGGTCGAGCACGCCCAGAATGACGGCGACAGCGCCCCGAGTTTGCCGAAGACGTCGGAGTGTTCCCATGCCAAGAAGACGGAGATCAACCCGCCCCGGGAGGAGCCCATCACACCAGTGTTCTCCGCGCCGAGCAAGGTCCGGTAATTGGCGTCTATGTAGGTCTTCACATCGTTGATGAGGAAGGCAGCGTATTTCTCCGCCGTCGCGCCGCTGGAACAAATCGTCGGCCCCAGCCAACACGGCGTGTACTCGCATTGCCGGTCGCCATTATCCACGCCGACGACAATGATCTCGCGCATCTTGCCGAAGCGGATGAGATTATTGACGTTGGTGTCCACATTCCAACTCGCGCATCCGAAGCACGGGCCGGAGTTGAGGAACAAGTTCTGACCGTCCTGCATGTAGAGCACCGGATAGTATTTCGCGGAATTCTCGTTGTAACCACGCGGCAGGTAAACGCGGACGTACCGGGATTGCAGGCCATTACTCGGCGTGATCCAAAAGACCTCCACCCGATTCGTGCTCACGAAACTCGGCGGCCAGTAGTTGTAAATCTGCCCATCCTTGACCACGCACGCGTCGAGGGGTGTCTCGTAATTGGTGCCGGGACCGCTGGGATTGTCGAAGTTCCCGTTGTTGTCCGTGAAGACGAACGTCAGGTTCTTCTCCCCTGCCCGGTTGAGACCATCCACGCGCCAGACGCCGTTGCTGACCGGCTGCAGGGCGCGCAACTCGAAAGCGGCGGTCGTTGTGTTGGAAAACAGAATCGAGGGACTTGCCCAGCCGGTAAAGTAAAACACCGTCTTCCCCGGACACGGCGCCGGTGGGAATGCCGGTGTGGAGCCTGTCCGGTTGGGGCCGGACTCGTAGACGATGCTCGCGTCGTCGGTGCGACCGTAGCAACTGATGTTCGGGTTGTCCCAGCAACAGGCGCAATCGTACCGCTTCACGAACTTGTACTCGTAACTCGTGCCGGGCGGGATCGCGATCGTGACCGTCCAATCGCACGTTGAGCCGCTGCAATTGCTCGGCACCATCTTGATGGCTTGGTTGCGCACCCAACCGCCGAGCTGCGGGATACTCCCGAGCACGAACAACTGCTGCCCGATCGCCGTGTCAGTCCGGTTGGTGAAAGTGACAAGCACGTCGCCGGGGTTCGCCCACGCGCTCATTGTCACCACACTCAAAACGATGAGTAACTTTTTCATTGGTTTTGCCTCACGCGAAAAAATCGAAATGGCCCGCCCACCGGCGCGGTGGGATACCCCCACGGTTGCGGCTCGGGCGCGGTCGTGACGAGGTTGCTCCAATTCATCGAACTGGAGAACTCGACGTTGGTGCTGCCCTGCACGGTGTAGGTCCGCGCCCGGTAGCTCGTCCACGTCAGGTTCGTGCCGGTGTATGCGGTGATGACCGGCGGACAAGCGAACGTGTCGAGGACGCTGTTCGGTTCATCGCTCGTCGGGAACAGGAACGTGAACGCCCGTGGCGAGCGGCGATCCCACCAGTACTCATTATGGTTCTGGCCGAATCCGATGACGTGGTCGAGGTTGACGTTGAAGACGTACCCGTTGCGAATCAGGTTGTCGCGCGCCTGCATCGTCAGCGCGATGCCGTCGTTGGTGAAATCCCCGGTATCGCCGCTGTCGAGGTACATGCGGACCGGGCGTGCCGGTGGATTGCCGAGGTTGTTCAGCGTCACGTTGCAGCGCCAATACGCGGTGGACAACGCGCCGATTTTGCGGAACACGCCGGGAAACTCCCAGCCGAGATACGTCGAGACCAACCCGCCCATCGAGGAGCCCATCGCTCCGGTATTCTCCGGCTCCGGCAATGTCCGGTAGCTCGTGTCGATCTGTGGCTTCAATTCCTGAATCAGAAATGCGGCGTATTTGTCCGCAGTGCCGGCCAGACAATCCGGTGGCTGATATTCGCTGAGCCGGTCGCTCGTCTGGTCCACACCGACAATGATCGTCTCGCGCATCTTGCCGAAGCGGATGAGATTGGCCGCGTTGGTATCGGCGTTCCACGAGCCGAACGCGCCCATGCCGAGGAATAGATTCGCGCCGTCGTGCATGTAGAGGACCGGGTACCGTTTGCCGGTATTCTCGTTGTAACCGCGCGGCAAGTAAACGCGAATGGTGCGCGACTGGACGTTGGTCGAAGTCTTGAAAAACGTCTCCACGCGGTTGGTTGAGACAAATGACGGTGGCCAGTAGTTGTAGATCTGCCCATCCTTCACCACAAACGCGTCGAGTGGCGTCTCGTAGTTGCGACCTGGTTGTAAATCCGGGTTGTCGAAATTCCCCTGCCCGTCCGTGAACACGAAGGTCAGGTTCGGCTCACCGGCGCGGTTGATGCCGTCCACACGCCAAACGCCGTTGGTGACCGGCTGCATGGCGCGTTGCTCGAACGAGCCGGTCAACGTGTTGGAAAAAAGCAGTGAAGCGCTCGACCAACCGGAGAAATAAAAAACCGTCTTGCCCGGGCACGGTGGCGGCGGGAGTCCGGGCGTGCTGCCGGTGCGATTGCTCCCCGGCTCCCAGACCACATTGTTGGCGTCGCCGTAACAGGTGTCGCAATCGTTTCGTTTGATGAACTTGTATTCGTAGCTCGTACCGGGCGGGATGCCAACCGTGACCGCCCAATCGCAGATGTTGCCGTTGCAGGCGGTGGCGACCAGTTTGGTGGCCAGCGTGGGATTCCAATTGCCGAGTTCCGGAATGTTGCCGACGACAAACACGCTCTGGCCGAAGACCGTGTCGGTAGTGTTCGTGAAGAGTACCGGCACATTGACAGCGCGCGCCATCACTGCGACCACGAGGAATATCCCTATGAACCAGACCCTCACAGCGCGCGAAGTGTATCGCAATTGTTTAGTGTTCACAAGCCCCCGCCCTTCTGTTAGCAAACCGCCATGACAAAACTCCCGATTGGTGTGTTGGTTGCGCTCGTGCCGGAACCCGAGCCGGAGATCCGCAAAGTGGTCGAACTGGGCCTACGCAGTTGTCAGGTCTGCTCGTGGAACCCGGACGTCTGGACGAAAACCACCGGCGAGAAACTCATCGCCGCCGCCAAGAAACATGGCGTGACCATCACCACGTTCTGGGCCGGCTACCCCGGCCCCGCCGTCTGGAATTTCCGCGAAGGTCCCGGCACCATCGGCCTCGTCCCCGCCGACTTCCGGGACATGCGCGTGGAGGTTTTGAAAAAGGCCGCCGATTTCGCCGCGCAATTCAAACTCCCCTCCATCACCACCCACGTCGGCTTCCTGCCTGTCAACCCCGCCGACCCGGTCTTCATCGACTCCGTCGCCGCCATCAAGGAAGTCGCCGTGCACTGCCAACAACGCGGCATCGAATTCTGGTTCGAGACCGGCCAGGAAACCCCGGTCACCCTGCTCCGCACGATCGAACTCGTCGGCACCGGCAACCTCGGCATCAACCTCGACCCCGCCAACCTCATCCTTTACGGCATGGCCAACCCGGTCGACGCGCTCGACGTCTTCGGCAAATACGTCCGCGGCGTCCACGCCAAGGACGGCCTCTACCCCACCAACGGCATGGAACTCGGCCAAGAGACGCCACTCGGCGACGGCAAAGTCAACTTCCCGGCGCTCGTGCCGAAGCTGAAAGCCTGCGGCTTTACCGGCGCCCTCACCATCGAACGCGAAATTAGCGGCGACCAGCAAATCGCCGACATCAAGAAAGCCATCACGCTTCTCGAACCGCTCTCTTAAGGACCACCATGCTCCACCTCGGCATTGCCGGCGTTGGCGGGCTCGGCCAACTCCACCTCAAGAACTACCTCAAACGCCGCGACGTCCACGTCGTCGCACTCGCCACGCGCACCGGTAAACTCGGCGCTGGTCAAACGAATCTCAACGAATCAGGTCAGTCCCTCGTCCCAACCGGCGCCGTCGTGCATGCCGGCTACGAGAAGGTCTGCGACGACCCCAACATCGACGTCGTCTCGATCAACCTTCCCACCGACCTCCACGCCCCGGCCACCATCCGCGCACTCGAACACGGCAAACACGTCTTCTGCGAGAAACCCATCGCCCGTCATCCCGCCGACGCGCAGCGAATGCTCGACGCCGCCAAGGCCGCCGGCAAACTGCTGATGATCGGCCATTGCCTGCGATTCTTCCCCGAATACCTCGCCGCTGACGAGGTCATCCGCTCCGGCAAGCACGGCAAAGCCTTGAGCGCCTCGTTCACGCGCTGCGGCGGAATCCCAGACTGGGGTTCCGAGAACTGGTTTCAGAATCCAGCCCGCAGCGGCGGCGCCGTCATCGACCTTCACATCCACGACGTCGACATCGCGCTCTGGTGGTTCGGCGCGCCGGCCAAGATTCAAGCGGCCGGCAAGGCTCCCAATCTCATCTACAGCCGGTGGCATTACCCCAGCGGCCCGGTCGTCCAGTTCGAATGCGGTTGGGACCCCACGCCGAAGTCGCCGTTCTACTACTCGTTCAAAATCATCCTCGAACGCGCCACGATTCTCTTCGACATGCGTCTCGGGCTCCAACTCGCCACCGCCGACAAACTCGAATCCATCCCCCTCACTGGCCTCTCCGGCTACGAAGCCGAGGACAACTACTTCCTGGACGCCATTCTCCACGGTGGAAACCTTGATCGGTGCCAGCCCTCCGCGGCGTTGGCGGCATTGGAGGCCGCCACCGAGACCGCCCGGCAACTCTGATTACACGACGCGCCGGAATTTTTTCTCCAACTCGCCGTACGAGATCTGGATCATCGTCGGCCGACCGTGCGGGCAGGTGTAGGGAAGCTCGCATTTGTGAAGCTGGGCGAGTAATGCGTTGAGTTCCTCGCCACGGAGAGGGTCCCGGGCTTTCACTGCGTGGCGGCAGACAGTTGTCGCGATCTTGTCCTCGCCCAAACGGCGCGCGTGGACCTCCTCGCCGGTTTGCCGGAGTTCATCCACGATCCTGCGGAAGGTTTGCGAGAGATTTTCCAACCGGAAATACGGCGGCACCGCATCCACCAAGAACGTCTTGTCGCCGAACTCGCTGATGCCGATGCCGAGCTTGTGGAGCGTCTTCAGGTTGCTGCGGAGAAACTCCGCATCCCGGGCATCGAATTCGAGCGTGACCGGCAGCAGCAGCTTCTGCGACGGCGCCGCCTCACCGGCCAACTCCTTCAGCATCTTCTCGAACAACACCCGCTCGTGCGCCGCATGCTGATCGAGCAACACCAATCCCTCCGGTGATTCCGCAAGCACATACAACTGCCCAATCACGCCGAGAATCTTCCACCGGCCCTCTTGCTCCGTCTGGATTTCAGCCGCGGGTACGAACTCAGATTGGACGGTGTAGTGTCGGCTGTCCCCAGCCGACTCCGCCGGCAGTTGTCCGCTGGAGACAGCGGACGCTACAGTCCCGGCCAGCGGCCGCACCACGCCTTTTGGTTCCAGCGCCGCGCGCACCGCGTCAATCACCGCCTGCTTCACCGCGAATTCGTCACGAAACCGGACTTCGCGCTTGGCCGGGTGGATGTTCACGTCAACAAGCGCCGGATCAATCTCGATGAAGAGAAAGGTCACCGGAAACTGCCCGCGCATCAAAGCCGTGTGATACCCCTCGCGCAGTGCGTAGTTGATGCCTTTGCTCTCCACCGGCCGACCGTTCACAAAGACGTTTTGCTGACTGCGATCCGACCGGCTGATACCCGGTTTGCCGATGAAGCCGGTAATCATCCCGGCCGCGACCGGCACCAACTGCCCCATCAACTCGTTCCCGCACAACTCCCGGATCCGCGACGCGAGATCTTTTGCTGGGGCGAGGTTGAACCGCTCACGCTCCTCCACCACCAACCGAAACGCCACGCCCGGATGCCCAAGCGCGCAGAGGGTGACGATGTGTTCAATGTGCGCCGTCTCGGTTTGTTCGCTGCGGAGAAATTTGCGACGAGCCGGTAAGTTGAAGAAGAGGTTACGAACCTCGACGACTGTTCCTTCCGCCGTCCCCTCCTCCGTCACGCCGGTAATCTTCCCGCCGGCAATCTCGATGCGTGTGCCGCTGAGCGTGCCGCGTTCGCGCGTGACAAGCGCGAACCGGGAGACCGACGCGATGCTCGGCACCGCTTCGCCGCGAAAGCCGAGCGAGGAAATCTTAGCGAGGTCCTCCGCCTTGGCAATCTTGCTGGTGGCGTGACGCTCTAATGCGAGCAACGCATCGTCCCGGCTCATGCCAAAGCCGTCATCGGTGACCCGGATGACCGACCGGCCACCGCCCTTGATGGCGATGGTGATGCGTTGCGCGTCGGCATCGAGCGAGTTCTCGACGAGCTCCTTGACCACCGAAGCCGGTCGCTCCACCACCTCGCCGGCGGCGATTTGATTGGCGACGTGTTCGGGCAGGAGACGGACGCGATTCACTCGCGGAGCATAGCTTGACCGACCCGGCAGGCAATGTTAATCTCCGCGCCGCTTTTCGGAAGGTGGCCGTAGCTCAGCCTGGTAGAGCTCCAGATTGTGGATCTGGCTGTCGCGGGTTCAAATCCCGTCGGTCACCCCATTTTCCCATGCAAACGAATCTCTTTCCAACTTCCTCACAAGCCGAAATCGAACACAATTACATGCACGCTAAGGACGCGTATGCACGCATCGGCGTGGATGCTGACGCGGCCATCGCGAAGGCGTTGCAGATCCCCATTTCGTTGCATTGCTGGCAAGGCGACGACGTCGGCGGGTTTGAGGTCAAGGAAGGCGCGGTGGACAGCGGCGGCATCATGGCCACCGGCAATTTCCCCGGTCGCGCGAGCAACGGCGACGAACTCCGGCAGGACTTGGAGCAGGTCATGAAGCTGTTGCCGGGGGTTCAGCGCGTGAATCTCCACGCGTTCTACGCCGAGACCGACGGGAAATTCGTCAGCCGCGACGCACTCGAACCCAAGCATTTCAGCCGGTGGATGGAGTGGGCCAAGCAGCGGAAGATCGGGCTGGATTTCAACCCAACATTCTTCGCGCACCCGAAGGCGGCGGACGGGTTCACGTTGTCGCACCGGGACGACGGCATCCGTAAATTCTGGGTCCGGCACGGGATTGCGTGCCGGAAGATTGCCGCTGCGATGGCGAAGGAACTTGGTCAACCCTGCATCATCAACCACTGGATACCGGATGGCGCGAAGGATCATCCCGCGGATCGTTGGTCGCCGCGCGCCCGGCTCACACAGTCGCTGGATGAGATGCTCGCGGAGAAACTGCCGGGCTGCGTCGATGCGGTGGAGAGCAAGCTATTCGGCATCGGCAGCGAGGATTATGTGGTCGGCTCGTTTGAGTACTACAGCCACTACGCACTGACCCGGTCGGTTCTGTTCTGCCTCGACATGGGACATTTCCACCCGACCGAGACGATTCACGACAAGCTCTCGGCGTTGCTCCAGTTCCATAAGACGTTGCTGCTCCACGTCAGCCGCCCGATCCGGTGGGACAGCGATCACGTGGTCATCTTCAATGACGATCTCCGCGCGGTCTTCCTCGAACTCGCGCGCGGCCACGCGTTTGACCGGGCGGTCGTCGCGCTCGATTTCTTCGACGCGAGCATCAACCGCATCGCCGCCTACGTCATCGGCGCCCGCGCGACCCGCAAAGCCATGCTCTACGCGCTGCTCGATCCATCGGAAGGACTCCGGGAATTGGAAACCACCGGCCGCAATGCCCAAAAACTGGCGCGCATCGAGGAGATGAAGACGATGCCCTTTGGCGCAGTCTGGGACATGTTGTGCCTCAAAGCAGGCGTCCCTGCGGCCTCCGCCTGGATTCCTGAAGTGGAACAATATCAGACCACCACTCTCGCTAAACGCTAACGCACCGACGGCAGTCTGTGGTTGATTATTCGCCGACGACGAGCAAACTATCGCACAAGTTTTCCGCGCGCCCGTAGCTCAACTGGATAGAGCATTGGTCTTCGGAACCAAGGGTTGGGGGTTCAAATCCCTCCGGGCGCGCCACCTATTTCTTTGCGGTTTTACTTGCATCTCGCTCGCAACAAAGCACTTCTAGTCCATCCATCATCCCTGCACTGGACTGCGCCCCACTGCGCCAGACTGAACCAAAACCGGTAGTTTCCGGCAGTTGGCAGGCAGTTGGTGACCGTCTGTGGTCTGTTGCACCGACCACCAGAAAGTGCCCGGCCTCACCGGAGAAAACTGTATATATTTAAGGTGAAGGTCACGGTCACAGAAGGTCGTCA
>OMJI01000103.1 GCA_900299315.1 Verrucomicrobiota bacterium
CCTCGACCATGTCGCCGATGGTGATGGCGGGGAAATCGCGGCCGTACGGCTTGCCGGTGGCGGGATTGACGCTACCGGGACCAGTCGTGCCCCGGCAACCGCCAAGCAAGTTCGGGCAGATTACGAAATACCGGTTGGTGTCGATCCACTTGCCGGGCCCAACCACCACTTCCCACCAGCCGGGATCGTCGTTGTCGGCGTGCTTCGCGACGTGCGAATCGCCGCTGAGCGCGTGGCAGACGAGCACCGCGTTGTCGCGGGCGGTGTTGAGCTGGCCATAGGTCTCGTAGACGACCTCGATGCCCGGCAATTCCCCACCCATCTCCAGTCGCACCGGCCCCGCAAACGAGACGAGTTGCGCATACCGCAACGGCTTCGCGCTGCGGACGCTGTCGCTGCTCTCGAAAGTTTCTGCCATGACGTGTTACTGGGATTTCTTCAGAGCCTGGTCCAAATCCGCGATGATGTCGCGGATGTCCTCGATGCCGATGGAGAGGCGGATGTATTCGGAGGTTACGCCGGTGCGTTGCTGTTCCTCAGGTGTGAGCTGGGAGTGCGTGGTGCTGGCCGGGTGGATGATGAGGGACTTGGCGTCGCCGATGTTGGCAAGGTGACTGAGGAGCTTCACGTTGTTGATCACCTTGATGCCGGCCTCGCGACCGCCCTTGATGCCGAATCCGACGATGGCGCCCATGCCGGCTGGGAGATACTTCTTCGCCATCGCGTGGTGCGAATGGCTGGGCAGGCCGGGATAGTTCACCCATTGCACCGCCGGGTGTTTTTCCAGAAATTGCGCGACCGCGAGCGCGTTGGCGCAGTGGCGTTCCATCCGCAGGTGCAACGTTTCTAAGCCTAGCAAAAACAGGAACGAGGCAAACGGGCTCATGCACGCCCCGGTATCGCGCAGCCAATGGGTGCGGATGTGAATGATGTACGCGATGTTGCCGATCGGCTTGAGTGCGTCGGTGAACACGACGCCGTGGTACGCAGGGTCGGGCGCGCAGAACTCCGGCCACTTCTTGGGATTATCCGCCCACGGGAATTTCGCGCTGTCCACGATCGCACCGCCGATGTGGACGCCGTGGCCGCCGATGAATTTCGTAGTCGAGTACACCACGATGTCCATTCCGTGCTCGATCGGCCGCAGCAGGGCCGGGGTCATCACGGTATTGTCGATGATGGTGGGTAAACCGTGTTTGTGGGCGATGTCGGCGATCTTCCTGAAGTCCGGCACGTCGTTCTTTGGGTTGCCGATGGATTCGAGGTAGACGCACCGGGTCTTGTCGTCGACAAGTTTGTTGATCTCCTCCGGTTTGTTCGGGTCGAAGAACCGGACTTCGATGCCCAGCTTCGACAACGTCTGCGTGAACAGCGTCCACGTCCCGCCGTAGAGACTGGTGGCGGAGATGAAATTCTGGCCGGCATGGCAGATTGTCAGGATCGACGCCGTGATCGCCGCCTGCCCGCTCGCAAATGCCAACCCCGCCGCGCCGCCGTCGAGAGCCGCGAGCCGTTTCTCCAGCACGTCGTTCGTCGGATTCATCAACCGCGAGTAGATGTTCCCGAATTCTTTCAGCGCAAAAAGATTGGCTGCGTGCTCCGTGTCCTTGAACACGTAGCTGGTCGTCGGATAAATCGGCACCCCCCGCGATAATGTCGTGGGGTCGGGTTCCTGGCCGGCGTGGAGAGCTTGGGTGGCGAATTGCATGCGCACACGTCTAAAACCAGAGCGCACCCCGGTCAAGCAGGTAAACGGGCGCGGAATTGACGCGGCGTCTGGCCGGTGTAGCGGCGGAAGACGGTGGCGAAGTATTGGGATGACGAGAAGTTCAACTCCGCGCCGACGCGGGTCACCGTGGCGTCCGGCTGCGTCAGCCGTTGTTTCGCCGCCTCGACCTTGCAGCGCAAGACGTATTCGGCCGGTGGGATGCCGACCTCCGCCTTGAAGCGCGCCTTGAACCGTGGCAACGAAAGTCCCAGCCGCGCCGCGAGCGCCGGGAGGGGCAGCGTCTGGTGCGCGTTCGCCTCGATGTAGCGGAGCAACTCGCTCACGGCCGGGGAGACGCTGGCACGTGGTTCCCGTTGTGACAGGTCGATGACGCGCAGCAGAAAATCCACCAGCCGGTTCTGGATGATGACGCGCCGCAGCGGACCGTCAGCCGCCAGCGCGTCGTCGAGCAACCGCGCCAGTACCGGCTCGCCGGCAAAATGCCGGTGGGGCAGCCGGCGGAGTTGTTCGACAAGCGCCCGGCCCTCGCGGGGCGGGCAATTCAGGAAGGGCCGCGACCGGTTGGGCAGGATGACTTGCACCCAGTAGAGCGTTCCTTTCTCCTCGGGCGTCTCGCCGGTGCTGTGGACTTCGCCGGGAAAGGTGACGAACACGTCGCCGCCGGTCAGCACATAATCGCGCTGGCCGACCCGGTAGAGTTGCTGGCCCTTCGCGAGGTAGCAGATTTCCAGGACGTCCCGGTGGGCATGCAAATCCAGACCGCTCTTGGCCTCCCGGTAGACATACCGGCCGAGCATCGGGATTTCCGGGATGCCAGACGGGCGGAGGTCGATGACGGTGCGTTCGCGCATGTTTGAATTCGTATCGCGATATTACCGCGAAAGCCGGAAGGCGCCAACGGTGTTATGAATAGGGCGGTGACGATGGAAGGAGTTTTGGCATGAGCGCTACTTTGGAAAAAATGACCCAAGAACAAACCCCGTCTGAACGCTGGTCCAAGCCGGTCCAGTGGTACCGCACGCCGATCGAGCCGGCGGTGTTGAAGAAGCTGCACGAGCGCAGCGATGCGTTCGGCTGGTTGCAGACGCTCGGCTACCTCGGCACGCTGGTGCTGACCGGTGGCCTGGCGTTTTACTCCACGGGCCGGTGGCCGTGGTGGGCGACGGTGTTGCTGACGTTCCTGCACGGGACGTGTTACGCCTTCCAGATCAACGCCGTCCACGAGCTCGGTCACGGCACGGTGTTCAAGACCAAGCCGCTGAACGTCTTCTTCGAGCACCTCTTCGCGTTCCTCGGCTGGATCAACCACCGGATGTTCGACGTCAGCCACGTGCGGCATCACCAGTTCACGCTGCATCCGCCGGACGACATGGAGGTGGTGTTGCCGGTGAAGTACTACATCAAGAACATCTTCAAGTTCGGCTTCTTCAACCCGCTTCACATGAAATGGGCGGTGCCGGAAACCCTCCGCATCGCGCGCGGCAAGTTCCGCGGCGAATGGGAGGAGGCACTCTTCCCGGCTGGCGACCCGGCCAAGCGCCAGAACATGATGAACTGGGCGCGCTTCGTTCTCGTCGGCCACACGCTGATCGTCGTCGGCTCGATCGTCGCCGCGTTCCTCGTGCATCCCCGGTACCTGATGATTCCGCTGCTGACCACGTTGGCCGGAACCTACGGCGGGGCGCTGTTCCTCTCGCTCAACAACACCCAGCACATCGGCTTGCAGGACAACGTGCCGGACTTCCGCCTCTGCTGCCGGACCATCCTCATCAACCCGGTCGCCCAGTTCCTCTACTGGCACATGAACTATCACATCGAGCATCACATGTACGCCGCCGTGCCGTGCTACAAACTCGGCCAGCTCCACCGCGCCATCAAACACGACCTGCCGCCCTGTCCGCGCGGCGTCGTCGCCACATGGAAGGAAATCAGTTCCATCGTGGACCGGCAGGACAAGGAACCGAATTTCCAATTCGCCCAAGCTTGTCCCAACCCACGCCCCAAGGACATTGACCAGCGGCGCCCCGCCGGGTTACAACCCGCCGGCGCATGAGCGATTACGTCATCTACCACAACCCGCGGTGTTCCAAGAGCCGGCAGGCCCTCGAAATCCTGCGCGCTGCCGGCGTTGAACCGCGCATCGTCGAGTATCTCAAAACCCCGCCAACGGTCGCGCAACTGAAGCAGTTCAACCTCCCGGCGCGCGACATCGTCCGCGCCGGCGAGGATGAGTACGCGCAGTTGAAACTCGCCGCCGCCACCGACGCCGAGGTGCTCGCCGCCATCGCCCAACATCCCATCTTGCTCCAGCGCCCCATCGTCGTCCGCGGCAACCGCGCCGTCGTGGCGCGTCCGCCGGAAAAAGTCCGGGAGCTACTGTGAGCCGAATCGACCTCACCGGGCTCGCGTGGCAAGTCTGCGGCTGGCGACCGTACGCGTGGCTCCTCCAGCAAGCGTTCGAAACCGCCACACCCTTCCACCCGGACATCGCGCCGATTCCGGCAAAGGTCCCCGGCTCCGTGCAGGCGGCGTTACGCGCGGCGGGACAACTACCGGACTGGCACGTCGGCCGGCAATCGCTCGACTGCGAATGGGTCGAGCACCGGCACTGGGAGTTTTTCACGACGCTCACGCTGCCCGCCGGCCCGTTCACGCTCCACGCCGAGGGGCTCGACCATACCGGCTGGATTCTTGTGGACGGCAAGCGCGTTGCCGAGTTTACCGGCTCGCTTGTGCGGCACGACATCCCGCTGACCGGCGACGGCAAACCCCACCGGCTCAGCATCTGTTTCGACACGCCGCCGGAAGAACAGGGCCAGGTCGGCTTCTCGTCGCGCTCCCGGCATTTCAAGCCGCGCTACAATTTTGGCTGGGACTGGTGCCCGCGTTTTGTGCCGGTCGGCATCAGCGATCGGCTCTGGCTCGAAGTCGGCGCGCCGGCGGCGGAGATTCTCCGGTTGCGCACGGAACTCGCCGCGGACAACACCACCGGCATCGTCCGCCTTCACGTAAAGTGCAACCAGCCGACGACGGTGAAGATCGCCGACACGACGCGCGCGTTGCCGGTTGGCGAGCATCACGTCGAACTGCGGCTACCGGTCGAGCCGTGGTGGCCGAACGGCGCCGGCAAGGCGCGGCTCTACGACTTGCGTGTCGGCGACGAAATCATCCCGGTAGGCTTCAAGCGGGTGCGTTGGAACAATTGGGTCTGTGAGGTCAACGGTCGCCCGCTCTTCCTGCAAGGCGTCAATTGGACGCCGGTCAAGGTGGACTACCATTCCGTCACGACCGCCGACTACGCCCGGCTCATCGAGTTGTACCGCGCGATGGGTTGCAACCTCCTCCGCGTCTGGGGCGGCGCGTTCCTCGAGCGGGAGGAATTCTACCGGCTTTGTGATGAAGCCGGCATTCTCGTCTGGCAGGAATTTCCTCTGTCATCGTCCGGCCCCGAAAACAACGCGCCGACCGAACCGGCCATTATCGAGAAAGTTTGCGGCATCGCCCGCGATTACATCCACCGGCGCGGCCATCACGTCAGCAAACTGCTCTGGTGCGGCGGCAACGAATTGCAGACCGCGCTTAACAAGACTCCCGGCTGCGGCTTGCCGCTCGACCTGACGCATCCGTGCCTCGCCGCGCTCGACCGCGTGGTGGCGGAAGAAGATCCCGGCGTCCGGTTCCTGCCGACATCTGCCAGCGGCCCGCGATTCACGGCAGACGCGAAGGATTACGGCAAGGGATTGCACCACGACGTCCACGGTCCGTGGAACTGGTCATCCGACTGGGACGAGTATTGGGCGAAAGACGATGCGCTGTTCCGTTCCGAGACCGGGATGCCCGGCGCGATGGACGCCGCGTTGATCGAGAAGTACCGGGGCGACTGCGCCGCGTTGCCGGCCTCGCACGCCAACCCCTACTGGCAACACTCGAGTTCATGGTGGATTCAAGATGACCTCGCGGCCGGCAAGTCACTCGCGGATTACGTCCGCCTGAGCCAGGAACGCCAGGCCACCGCGCTGGCCACCGCAGCCCGCGCCTGCAAATCGCGCTTCCCGGCCTGCGGCGGTTTTCTGGTCTGGATGGGCCACGACTGTTTCCCCTGCCCGGTCAACACCGCGGTCATTGATTACGAAGCCCGTCCCAAACCCGCCTACTTCGCGCTCCAGAAAGTCTTTCGCGGCGGGTAAGGGAGTGGGTGGTCAGTCCGCGTAGGCGAACCGGAATTCCTCGTAGCGGCCGGGGATCCAGACTTGGGTCTCGACCCATTCGCAGCGTTCCGGCACCCAGACGCGGCGGCGGCATTCGGGGCGGACCACCACGTATTCCCACCGGCAGCCGCGGCGCACCCAGCCGTATTCGGCTGGATCGACAATCACGTCCCAGTAGCCGGGACGGACGATCTTCTCCCGCCGGGTTTCGTAGTGGCCGGGGATGAATCGCCGCGGCGGCTCGCACCGGGGTGCGTTGCCAAACGAGGCGCGGACACCGTCGCTAAAGATGCTGAAGAAGAAACTGACGCGATCCCGGTCACGATCCCGATCGCGGCCGCGCTCATGCCGGTATTCCCGGCGGTCATCGCAATCGGCGCGGGCGACCGGCGTGAAGGCCAATACCGCCAACCCGATCCCGAACAATCCTGCTGCTTTCCAAATTCGTTTCATGCTACGCGCTCCTTTCGTTGGTTTGCGCTTCTGCCCGTTCGACGGGGTGGGGGCGGGGTTATTCAGCGCCGTTGTAAGTCGCGTGGCTGGCTTGACTTGGCGGCGTTTGCTGCCGAAGATGGCTGCCATGAAAACAATTTTCGTTCTCGGTCTTGCCGTCTTGATTGGATCACGGTGCGTCACGCAAGCGGAGCAACCGCCAGCGCAATTGCCGGCCGGCCATCCGCCCATCGGCGGCGACATGCGCGGTCAATCGCTGCCGGGCGATGTGATGGCGCAAGCCTCCAACCCGCAGTGGACCGCTCCCGCGAATTGGAAATCCGTGCCGGCCTCCTCGATGCGACGGGCCACATTCCAGATCCGCAACGCCGACGGCCAGTCCGCGGAAGTGGCGGTGAGCGCGTTTCCCGGCGACGTCGGTGGGTCGTTGGCCAACGTGAACCGGTGGCGCGGCCAGATCGGTCTCGGGCCGGTGACGCAGGTCGAGGTGGACGCGATGACCAAGCAACTCGAAGTGCCCGCCGGCAAGGCGACCGAGGTGGAGTTCGCCAAGGAGAAGGTGCGGATGGTGGTGATCACGCTGCCGCATGCCGGTAATTCGTGGTTCTTCAAGCTGACCGGCGACACAGCGGTGGTGGAAGCGGAGAAGAGCAAGCTCGTCGATTTCGTGAAGTCGGTGAAATTCCAGCCATGAACCATTTCCATTGGGAAGCAGATTTTCGGCGGTGCTACGAACACGCCCTCGCCCTGTACCGGAGCGGCGAGCGGGACGCCGCCCGGTACTTCAAGAAGGCCGACGCGGCATTTCTCGCCTCCATCGGACACACCGCGCAGGAGATGTACGACTACGTGGAAGATGCCGGCGATCTGTCGTACGGCGATGTGTTGCTGATCGCATCCGCGCGGCGGGATTATTTCCGAGTGATCCAGAAGGGCAAACCCACCGGCCACACGATTCGGACGGCGGACTTGCCGCCGAAGGACGCGGCGGTGGCCGGGTTCGTGTGGCTACCGCGCATCATCCCTAAAGCGCGCGCCAAGCTGTGTGGCGAGATGCCTCCGGACCTGATGTACGGCTGCGGCGGCGACCGGGCGTTTCTCAAAAAGGTGAACATCCATCCCGCGGATTTCCTGCGGTTCGTCTGGTCGGCGCGCGACGATGATCAGAAGATCATCGAGTACGTGAAACGCTGCGCCGCATAAGCCACACGTCCAGCGGCCGCAGTGCGCCGAGGTAGACGGCGTACACGGCAAACAGCGTCATCTGGCAGATCAGCTTTGCGATTAGCGTGTGACCGTGGAACGGTTGCAGCAGCCCTTCGCCGAGGATGTCGACGATGGCCGCGATGCAGAAGAATTTCGTCAGCCACAAGTTCAGGCGCGGCCAGAGCCACGCGCTCCACACGCCCAGCACCGCAATCGCAAGCGCGGTCGTGACGTAGTAAAACGTGACGGTCGGCGGCGGTTGCCGGTTCCAGAACCAGTGACAGCTGAAGCCGGTCAGCGTAATCGTGACCAGCGCGAGCGTGTCCCACTTGGTTGACTTCATGGTCATTTCTCCTCCATATACGATGTCCATGCAACCCCTGACGATTCATCTCATCCCGAACGCACACCTCGACCCGGTCTGGCTCTGGGATTGGCGCGAGGGCTTGAACGAGGGCTGGCAGACCTGCCGGACCGTCCTCGACCTCATGGATGAATTTCCTGAGCTCACTTTCATTCGCGGCGAATCCGCCGTCTATCAACACATCGAGCAGTACGACCCGGCCACCTTCCGGCGAATCGCGAAACAAGTCCGCGCCGGCCGGTGGGATATCGTCGGCGGCACCGTCATCCAGCCCGACACGAACCTCCCGGCCACGGAAACGTTCCTGCGTCACTTTAGTCTCGGCCAGCGCTATTTCCTGACAAAGTTTCGGAAGCGCGTCCGCGTCGCGTGGGCGGCGGATTCGTTCGGCCACAGTGCCGGGCTGCCCAACATCCTCACCGCTGCCGGCATCGAGGGGATCGCCTTCACCCGCACCGGCCAAGTCATCCCCGCCAAACCCGCGTTTTGGTGGGAAAGCCCGACCGGCGCGCGCGTGCTGGCCTACCGGCCGCCCGTGGGATGGTACGGCTGCGAGCGCGACGAATTGCCCAAGCGCTTCGATCAAGTTGTCGCCGA
>OMJI01000104.1 GCA_900299315.1 Verrucomicrobiota bacterium
ATCCATCACATCCTCGAAGAGAACGAACTCGACCGGCGCGAGACGGTGTTCGTGGGCGACATGGAGCATGACATCGAGGCCGGCAAGGCCGGCGGCGTGCGGACGTGCGCGGTGTTGAGCGGGTACACGCACGAGGAACGGTTGCGGGCGATGGAGCCGGACTGGGTCTGCGCGCATGTCGGTGAATTTCAGGAGATCCTTTGTGGACAAGATTGTCATTCACGAGCTTGAGGTCGATACGCACATCGGCGTGTCCGAGGAAGAGCAGGCGCACCCGCAGCGATTGCTGATCAGCGTGACGCTCGAACGCGACTTGGCCGTGGCCGGGCGCACGGACGCGGAGTCGGCCACGACGGATTACGAAGCGGTGGCGACGACGATTCGCAAGCTGCTGGCGGAGCGACCGCGCAAACTGATCGAGGCGGTCGCGGATGAAATTGCCGAGGCGATCTTGTCGCGCCGGTGGGCGGTGACGGTGACGGTGGAGGTCAAAAAATTTAGCATCCCGCGCACCCGGTGGGTGTCGGTGGAGATTACCCGGTCCCAGTGAAGACGCTGCGAGTGATTTGCGCGGTAGTTTGCTGCGCCGTCCCGGCTTGGGCGGCGACCAATGAACTGGTGCGAGTGAAACTCACGGACGGTGCGCAAATCGAGGGCATCATTCTGGAGGAGCGACCGCAGGAGATTGTCGTCCAAGTTTCCATGGCCGGGGGGACGATCCTGAAGACCGACGTCATCCCGCGCACCAACGTGGTCGACGTCGCGCCGTTGAGCGCGGAGGAACTCGCCAGCCGGGCGGAAGCAGCCGCCTACGACCAGACGCTCCGGTACACGTTGAACCCGACCGCCAGTTATCCTTCCGAGTACTACGCGGAAGTGATCGCCAACGTGTTCCGCGCGTTCATCTCGAAGTACCCCCATTCGCCCCACGCCGGCGAAGTGGCGGAGCGGCTTGGCGCGTGGCAGGCGGAACAGCAACGGGTGGATGCCGGTCAGGTGAAGTACAAAGGGCAGTGGCTGACCGCCGAGGAAGCCGGGGCGCGGATGGAACGCGAGGAAGGTCAGCGCCGGTTGGCCGAGGCGAAAACCTACGTGGCCCGCGGCCAATACAAACAGGCCATCACGGTGATGCGGCTTTTGCCGGGCGCGGAGTCGCGGCAGTTCGTGGCGGACACCTACCGGCGTTGGATCGCGGATTTAGAAACGCAACAGCAGCGGCTCACACCGGAGTTGGAGAAAAACCGGCAACGCCTCACGCAGGCGCAGACGGCTGTTGACCAGTTTGCTTCCAAGACCAACCGGATTCCCAGTCTCGCCACCAGCAGCGACAGCAAACCGTGGGTAGGACCGTCGCAGGAGGAAACTCTCGCGCGGAACAAGGCAAATTCGGATTTGCAGAACGCGACAGCGTCGGTGAATCAGTTGCAGGCCCGGTTCGCGGCTGTGGAACGGGATTTGACGCAGGCCCGGTCGGATGCCCGGCGGTACGGGATTGCTCCCGCGGAGCCGGTCCCCACGGCGAGCAACGCCGCACCCACCGGCAAGGATCTCGTGCAGGACGTGCAGGCCGGTCGGATTGATCGCGGGGAGTCGAAGAACCCGGAGTTGCTCGGGCAGATTGCAGATTTCTTCCGGGCGTACTGGATGCCGACCGCATTGATCGCATTGGTGGCGATCTGGTACTTCTCGCGGCGAATGAGCCGGTAGGCTACTGCTTCAGGCGCAAGGTCATCTTTTTCGGGCCAGCCTCGTCGCCCTCTTCGCTCACCGCTTCGATCTCGGGGTCGGCTTGGAAGTGTTCCTGGATGGCGCGGCGATCGGTCGGGCCGAACGGGCCCACCACCACCGGCTCGCCCCAGCGGCGGACCTTGTCGGCGGAGTCCTTCACTTTGCCGACGACGTCGTCGCGCTGGCGGTTCCGGTAGTTCTCGCAGTCGATGTGGACGCGGGGCGCGTTTTGATCGCCGCGGAGGAGGATGCGGTTGACGAGGAACTGAAGCTGGCTGAGCGTCTGGCCGTGCCGGCCAATGAGGCGACCGGGTTCGGCGGTGTTGATGAGCAGACGGACTTGGTTGTCGACGTCCTGGCGCTCGACGGTGGCTTCGAGGCCGAGGCCGGCGAGCATGCTCTGGAGAACTTCCTTGGGGTCGCGCGGTGTGGCCGGTGTAGCTGCGGGAGTGGGGGTGGCTTGGTCCATGAATGGCTCCTACTTGGTTTTGGCGGGTGGCAGCACGACCGGCTCCGTGTCCGTTTGCCGGAGGCTCCACCATTGCTGGGCGATGGACAACAGTTGTTGCACCGTCCAGTACAGCACCAAGCCCGACGCCATGTTGTAGCAGATGAAGAGGAAGACCAGCGGCATGAACATCATCATCTTTTGCTGCTGATTGTCCCCGGTTTGCGGGGTGAGCTTCATCTGGAACACCATCGAGACCCCCATCAGGAGCGGGAGCGGATTGAACGGAAAGCTCGCGAGATGGAAGATCGTATCGGGCTGGGCAAGATCCTTGATCCACAGGAACGGTGCGCCGCGCAGTTCAACGGCGCTGCGCAGCATGGTATAGAACGCGAAGAAGACCGGAATCTGGACGAGCATCGGCAGGCAGCCGGCGAACGGGTTGATCTTGTGCTCCTTGTAGAGCTTCATCATCTCCGCGTTCATGCGCTGCGGGTCGTCCTTGTACTTCTCCCGCAGCTTGGTCATCAACGGCTGGAATTTTTGCATCTGCTTCATCGACTTGATGCTCTTCGCCTGGATGGGCCAGAAGAGAATCTTGATGCAAATCGTGATCAGGATGATCGCCACGCCATAGTTCGGGATGGCGCGGTGGAAGAAATTCATGCTCCGCAACAGCACGATGCTGATCGCGCCCCAGAAGCCGAAGTGCATCACTTCTTCCTGGCCGTTGCCGAGCGCGAGCAGCCGCTTCAACTCCTTCGGCCCGGCAAAGTAGGAGAACTCCACCCGGCCATCCGCCGTGACAGGCACCGTCAACGTCGCTGTCATCGCGTGCGGCGCGGTCTTGCCGGACCAGTCGGCCGGCAGGGCCAGCTCCCGGCTTTCATAGGCGACAGCCGCCGCGTTCGTGCCGGGCGTGAGCAACATCGTGAAGAACTGGTTTTTCACCGCGCCCCAACGGGCCGCCGCGACTTCCTGCTGGGCGCCGTTCTTCGTCTGTTTGAGACCGCGGTCGAAATACTTCGTGTCCACCAACCAACCGACCGTCAAAAGGTCCGGTGGTTCGCGACCGTTCAGGCTGGTGGCGGAACCGACCACGATCTCCGCGCTGTTGGTGCTGGTGAGACGAAACGCGCCGGTCAGCGTGTATTCATCGCCGAGAGTGAATCGTTTCTCCCCGCCGGGCCCGCGGAAGACGACTGTGCGGGTGTCCGTTTTTTCGAGTGCGAACGCAGCGTTCTCTTGTCCGCGCAACGCCAGGGCCGGTACGGATGATTCAGCGTTCAGCAGAACATTCCCACTGCCGTTGTTGCGGTGCTTCAGCAGTTCGATCTGCCGGATGCCGCCACCCCAACTCGTGAAGGTGACTCGGATGAATTCGTTTTCGAGGACCGCCGTCTGCTCCGGTGCGTCGGGCTTTACCGGGGCGGTGATGGTGGGCGTGTTGGTGAATGTCGCTGCCGCTGCAGCCGGGGCCTTGTTCGTCAAGGTCACGGCGGCCGGTGGCTTGGCCTGCTTGGGCACCGGCGGATAAAGTTTGCTGACGATCCACTGCCAGCCGATGAGTGCGAGCAGGCATGCGGCCACGACCCAGATTGTTTTCTTGTCCATCATGCTTTCGGGACGGGATCAAACCCGCCAGGATGGAACGGATGACAGCGCGCGATTCGTTTCAGCGCGAGCCAGAGCCCGCGTCCCGCCCCATGCTGGCCGATGGCCTCGTGGGCGTACGCGGAACAGGTGGGATGAAACCGGCAGCAGCCGCCGCCCGTCACCGGGGGTGCGGGCAACAGCATTTTCAGCGGCGAGAGTACGATCTGATAGCC
>OMJI01000105.1 GCA_900299315.1 Verrucomicrobiota bacterium
ATCTTCACCGTCTCGTCAAAGATCTGTGTGAGCGGGTGGAGATGACCGAGTTGATGCCGCCGCCCCGGCAAGGTGGTGTCGATGGCCGGCCCACTCGCCGCGGCTTTGGCTTCGAGTTCCTCTCGCTTCGCGGTGAGCGCAGCCGTGAGCGCATTCTTGACCTCGTTGGCGAGGCGACCGATGACGGGCTTCTGTTCCTTCGGCAAGCCGCCCAATTGGCTGAGCAAACCGGTGACTTTCCCCTGCGCGCCCATGTGCCGGGCTTTGATTTGCTCCAACGCCGGCAAGTCCGTGCACCCGGCAATGTCCGCTTCCGCCGCCGCGCGCGCGGCATGAAATTGTTGTTCTAGTTCGCTCATGGAAACGCGCGACGGTAACGAAACACACTGGCGCGCGCAAGAATCAATGTGCTACGGTTCGCGCCCATGGAGGTGTGGATTCTCTCTGACGGCAAGCCCGGGCACGTCAATCAAATGCGCGGTCTCGCGAATGCCTTGGCGCGTCTCGGTCCAGCCACGGTCACCGAGCTACCGGCACCGGCGCCCTTGGCAGCGATTGCGGCCTGGCTCCGAGGAAATTTCCCGGCCGGTAACAATCGACCGCCCCCGGAATTGATACTCGCTGCTGGCCACCGCACTCACTGGGCTGCTCTGGCAGCTCGCCGGGCTTGCGGCGGACGAATCGTCGTGCTGATGAAACCGACATTGCCGGTAACGTGGTTCGACTGGTGTCTCGTCCCGGAACACGACGACCCGCCGGCAGCCCCAAACGTCATCCCCACCCGCGGCGTGCTCAACACTATCCAGCGCGGCAACCCGGCAGCCGACCGGGGTTTGTTTCTCATCGGCGGGCCATCCGTTCATCACAACTGGTCGGACGCTGAAACCGCACGCCACGTGGCGACCATCGTCCAACGCGAGACCGCCCGGCACTGGCGACTGACCACCTCACGTCGCACGCCGCCGTCATTCCTGCCGGCAATTCGTTCCATCGACCGGCTGGAGATTTGTCCCGTCGAAGAAACCGACCCCGGCTGGGTCCGACGCGAATTGGCGACAGCCGGTCAGGTGTGGGTGACGGAGGACAGCGTGTCAATGGTGTACGAGGCGCTGACTGCCGGCGCTGCCGTGGGCATCCTCCCCGTCCCACGCCGTCATGCCAGCCGAGTCACGACCGGCTTGGACCGGCTCGTGAAAGAAAACTGGGCAACGCCCTACTCGACCTGGGAGCAAGGCACGGCACTCCACGCCGCACCTGAACCGCTCGACGAGGCAACGCGCTGCGCCCGGCTGCTCCGTACTCGGTAACTTGATCGGATCGCTCGTCACGTAGCCAAATGTGAGGAGTAAAAAGGATACCGACCTTGATCTTCTTGGGGCCGGTGCCGCCATCGTCGATAACTCCAAAGCCACAACTCGGGTTTCTCGCGAATCAATGCCTCTCCAGCACTCAGGCAAAGCTGACTCAATTGCTTCACATCGTTTTCATAGTCACCGGTTGAGATGTACTCAATCGGATTACCACTGCGAAGCCGCACCCGCCCACCGGGTATTGGTTCCGCTACCATCAACCAAATTGGGGCCCCCGTCCGAAGCGACAGCGCGGCAACGCTGGAGTTGTTGAAAACTGGCAACCCGAAGAAGTCGAGCCATACTCCTCCCGTGTCACGCCGTGCGTTCAAATCCGCAAGCAGGGCCACGGCGCCTCCACGACGGAGTTCCTGAAATAAGCGCCGCACAGCCCCGTGTTGAGGAATTATTGAATTGCCGGTCTGACTCCGTAGCGCGGTGATTTTTTCTCCCAACCTGACATTCGGTAGAGAGCGTGCGACTATTGTCAGGGGCAACCCAAATGCCGGTGCCGCCTGCCCCATCAACTCCCAATCGCCATAGTGCAGCGTGAGCATGATGATGCCTCGGCCACCTCGGAACTCATTGATCCGGGTGAACTCGGCCCCGTTGTCGACGTACAGCCGGATATCAGTCTCTGAAAATCGCGGCGCCCAAATGAGTGAAGCAATTGTTCCGAAAACGTTCTCAAATGATCTTCGGCAAATCCACTTGCGTTCCTTGGGAGTCCGAGAGTCTCCGAACGCCACAGCGCAGTTCGCGAGAGCAATTTGACGCTCCCGCCTCAACAGGCAGAACATGATGCTGCCCAACAACTCCCCAAGTCGCCGTACTGTTCTTCGCGAAACACGCCGCAGAATTGTGCCCATTAATACAAAGGCCACCACCTCAAGCTGATGTCGCCGCCGCTTCCAAGCCGAGATTTTCTTCGCCGCTCGCCGCATCAGCAAAGATTATCGTCTGCACCAAAGCGTGACAAGCCATGAGGATAGGGCTGTCTCGCTTATCTGCAGGGACCCCATGACTTGTTATCCCACAATGACGGCTATATGATTCCAGACCATGGAAAGAAGAAGTACGCAGATTCGCGTCAAATTCATCGCCCGCGGACTGATGGGCTCGACATCACGCTGGCGTCGCCAATTGCCAGACGCGGCTCCCCAGTGGGACGACTGCCTCTTCTTGTTCGACCCCGCGGAGCGTCATTATGATTGGCTGGTAGTCTACAATGACCTACCTACGCTCTTAGGTGAACGAACCTCGCAAGAATGTGAGCCGCTCGCCTGCCCGCCGGAAAACACCATTTTGGTGACTGGCGAGCCGTCGAGCATCACTGTTTACGGCACAGATTTCCTCGCGCAGTTTGGCCGCGTTTTGAGCAGCCAAGAAAAATGGGCCATCCGCCACAGCCACCTCGTGGCTAGTCCGCCGCTGTGGTGTTGGTTTTACGGCACGGGTGGCGAGAAAGTGCGGGGACTCGACGAGTTGCGCGAACAAACGATACCGGTAAAGACTGAAACAATTTCCACTGTCTGCTCGACCAAACGACATGCCCACACATGGCATCGCGGCCGGCTGGATTTTGTCGAGTACCTCAAGAATCAACTTCCTGAGCTGGCTGTCTTCGGTCGTGGCTATCAACCCGTGGCAGACAAAGCCACCGCCCTTGATTCCTTCCGATACCATGTCGTCTGTGAGAACGCCGTAAGTTTGAACCACTGGACCGAGAAACTCGCTGATGCGTACCTCGGATATTGCCTGCCATTCTACTTTGGCTGCCCAAATGTGGCCGATTACTTTCCACCGGAGAGTTTCATCCCCATCAACATCGCGGACCATCAGTCCGCCTTGGAAACCGTCCGACGTGCCATCGCCAATAACGAATACGAGCGCCGACTGCCTTACATTCAGGAGGCACGATGTCGCGTGCTCGACCAGTACAATATATTTCCCGCAATCGTCAGGGAAATTCACAAACCGGCCCATGGGACTGCCTACAAACCGCGAGGCGCCACGATCTACAGCCGCCACGCATTGCGGCGCCGCCCTCTACCGGCCTTACGCTTGGCTTGGGAAAAAGCTCAGCGCAAATTATTCATCCAACTGCCAAGTGCGAAGAAGGTATGATTACTTCGTTCGCTCTCTTATGGACCACGGCTGGCATTCGCCGACAGGGAATGGAACCATGGTAGTCCTTCAACTCGTTCCGGGACTCGAATCCGGCGGCGTGGAACGCGGGACTCTCGAAGTCGCTGCGGAACTAGTACGGCGCGGGCAAACCTCGCTCGTGATTTCCGGTGGCGGTCGCCTTGTGGACGAACTCTCGAAAGCCGGCAGCGAACACATCGCCTGGCCGGTCGGCAACAAATCGCCACTCACACTCCGGTACGTCTCGCGGCTGCGACAACTCATCCGCGACCGCCGCGTGGACATCGTCCACGCCCGCTCGCGCGTACCGGCGTGGGTCGCATACTGGGCTTGCCGGGGAACCTCCGCTCATTTCCTCACCACGGTCCACGGCCTCTACTCCGTGAACGCGTACAGCGCGATCATGACGAAAGGCGAGCGCGTCATTGCCGTCAGCGAGACGATCCGGCAGTACATCCTCGCCCACTACCCGCGCTGCGACCCCGGTAAGATTCACATCATTCCGCGCGGCGTTAATCCCGACGAATTCCCCTTCAGCCACCAGCCGCCGGCCAAGCCGGTGCTCACGTTGCCGGGTCGATTGACGCGTCTGAAAGGTCATCACGATTTCTTCGAACTGTTGCGGCGCCTGCCCGACGTTACCGGCTTGGTGGTGGGCGATGAAGACCCGCGCCGGCGCGACTACGCGGCCGAGTTGCGCCGGTCCGCTCCGCCCAACGTGACGTTCACCGGCCATCGCCGTGATGTCCGGGAGGTTTACGCCACTTCGAGCATCGTTTTTTCATTATCACGCCAGCCGGAGTCTTTCGGCCGCACCACGCTCGAAGCGCTCAGTGTCGGCACGCCGGTCATTGGCTACGATCACGGGGGTGTCGGCGAGATTCTTGCCGAGCTATGTCCCCAAGGGCGAGTGCCAGTCGGCGATCTCGACGCGCTCACGCAGCGGGTCCAGGAATTCCTGCAAACTCCCCCGCCCATTCCACGCCAGCACCGGTTCACGCTCCGCGCGATGCTCGATGCGGAACTGGGGCTCTACGAGGACGTGCTGCGATGAAGATTGTCCAAGTGGTGGCCGGTAAGGGCGAAGGCGGTTTGGAGCGGCACGTCCTGACACTGTCGGGCGAACTGGCTAAACGCCACGAAGTACTCCTGATCGCACACCCGTCCTTTAACGCGCCGGCCGGTGTTCACATAGCTCCGTTAGACCTCGAACGGAGCCGCTGGAATCCCCGGCTGCTGTGGGATGTACTCCGGACTGTTCGGAGATTTATGCCTGACATCGTACATGTCCACGCCAACAAGGCCGCTGCAATTGTGTCGCACCTGTGTCCTTTCATACCCTGTCGAACGGTGGCCACCTTGCACAATCGGAAAAGTAGCACCCGAATGTTCGGCTCGTTTGATGCCGTGATCGCCGTCAGCCACGGTGCTGCACAGTCTTTGAGACGCCGTGACGTTCACATCATCCACAACGGGGTAGCGAGCCAAGAGATCGCCCCAGAAACCGTGGCTGATCTAAAGAAACAACTGAAACTGCAACCGGACAAGCCAGTCTTCGCGGCAATCGGGCGATTTGTTAAAGCCAAGGGATTCGACCTGCTACTTACCGCGTGGCGGGAAATCCCGGCCTCCCTGCTATTGGTGGGTGACGGACCGGAACGATCTACGCTCGAAAAGTTGGCGAACGGGTTGCCGGTGCAATTTCTCGGCTGGCGCAAGGACGTTCCGTCCATCATCCGAGCTGTGGACGGTGTGATCATTTCTTCCCGTCGTGAAGGCTTTCCGCTTTTGGCGAGTGAAGTACTGCGGGCGCATCAACTCCTGATTTCCACCCGCGTTCAAGGCATCGAGGATATCCTGCCATCGGCGTTGCTGGTACCCCCGGATGACCCCCTCGCTCTGCACAACGCCATCACAACGGCCTTGAACGACTTGCAAGCAACTCGTGAACGTTGCGCACCCGCTTGGCGCTACGCCGACGCCGAATTGACCATCGAAAGAATGACTGCGCGGGTCGAGCAAGTCTATGCGACACTCGGCAAGTAGACCGCCAGACGTACAAAATGCCCAGACATTATGGCTGCATCCAGCTTCACGCAGCCATAATGTCTATGTCGGAGGGCTCGGCCACCGTTTCCCCAATCACACGAAAGCGCATGCCGCCGTGTTGGGGTCGTCCGGACATGCTCCGGGGTTATCGGAGCCGGTGGGTTCGTAAAGCGGAAATTGGTAACTTCCGAATTGACGGCAGCAGGTATGGTGGTGAAAGTGCGCTCGTTCACATCACCATCCAGACACCGACATGCAATTCCGCGATCAAGATTTGCCATTCCTGACCGGTACCGAGTTCACGAGCGGGCGGACGTTTGACTTTGTCTTCGACAATTTGGATCGCAAGCACCGGTCACGCATCGATTGGCTCGTCGATATCTGCCGGGACAAGACTGTGGTCCACATCGGTTGCGTAGATCACACCCCTGAGATCATCGAGCACAAACGGCAACGCCGAAAATGGCTGCACGCGGAGTTGGCGACCAGCGCGCGCCGGTGTTTCGGCGTCGATATCCAAGCCGAGGGCATCCACTTCATGCGCAACAAGTTGGGTTACGCGGACGTCGCGGTGGGCGATGCGCTGAAAGATGACATCTCGGAGATTTTCGCGGCGAATTGGGATTTCCTCGTGTTGGGCGAGGTGCTGGAGCACACCGACAATCCGGTGCAGTTCCTCGAAGCGCTGCGGCGGCGCTATGCCGGTCGCGTGCGGCAAATCATCATCACCGTTCCGCACGCCTTCACGAGCAACAACATGCGCGCTGCAAAACGCGGACAGGAAACCATCAACTCCGATCACCGTTACTGGTTCACGCCTTACACCCTCGCCAAGGTCGCCACTCGCGCCGGCTTCGTCCCGCGCGAGATTCGCATGTGCCGGCAAGGCATCGTCAAACGCCGGTCGGTGCTGAAAAACTCCTACCTCAGCCGGCACCCACTCCTGCGCAGCGACATCATCTTGATCGCGGACTTCTGAGGCGCAACGTCGACTCACTTCACCAGAGGTCGCGAGATATTGCCACCGTTTACAGCTCCAGAGCCACAGTTGTGGTAACTCCCGACCAATCTGCTCGCTGAAGCTGAGGCAAAACTGGCTGAGCGTCTGGACATCCACATCGTAGTCGCCAATCGGTGCGAACGGCGGCAGCGGCAGGTATTCCAGCCGAGCTCCGCCCGTGTCACCGATGGGCCGACCAATCCCGAACATAAAATTGGCGAGACAGTCCGCAAGGCAGAGCCGGCGACGGTAGCGTTGTTGAAGACCGGTTTGCCGAGGAAATCCACCCAGACACCCCAAACCGCAGCGGTGGCGCGACAGCTTGGCCAAAACGATGGACGTCTCTCGGGAGTTGTGCGATGAAAGGCGTCCAGAATGACCAACGAACGTGTGAACGTGATTTCTTTCAAATGGGGTACGCGCTACGGCGCCGACTACGTTAACCGTTTGCAGAACTCCGTCCAGCGGCATTTGACGCGGCCGCACCGGTTTGTTTGCTTTACGGACGACCCGACCGGAATCCAGCCGAGTGTGGAAACATTGCCTCTCCCCGAGATTGATTTGCCAATGCCGGCAGCAGTGAACGGCTGGCGCAAGATCAGCCTCTTCCGCAACGACCTGCCACTGGACGGGTTGACGTTGTTCCTCGATTTAGACCTTGTGCTTACCGGCAGCTTGGACGACTTCTTCACCTTTGGAGAACCAACGGACATCCCCATCATTCACAACTGGGTCCAGCGCCACAAAACAATCTTCCGCGCCGACCCATTGATCGGCAACTCATCGGTATTTCGGTTCCAAGCCAACCAGTGTAAATTTGTCTGGGATCAGTTCCATAAGGAAAAGGACTGGGCACTCGCCAACTTCAGTCCGCCGCAGTCCTACCTCACGCATTGCATTCGACCTCGAATGAAGTTCTGGCCCGACGAGTGGGTGCGCAGTTTCAAGAGACATTGTCGGCCGCCGTTTCCGTTCAACTGGCTTCTTAGTCCAAGCTTACCTCCCCAAGCTCGCATCATCGCATTTCACGGTAAACCTGACCCCGATGAAGCCGCAGTCGGGTACCGTGGATCACGCCTGAACCATTACAGCCGTCCTGCTCTCTGGATTACCGACCACTGGCGATGAAAAGCAAAAGCCACCAACCCTGCTAGAAAGGACACAACATGCTAGCGGGGACGCGGTGACGGTCAACATTGCCGAAACCGTATCCGAGACAGCAGGTATTTGAGCGTTTCAGATTCCCTCCGGGAAGGCCCGCACCTGGGAATATGAACGTTTTAAACCATCCCCATTCCCCTCGAAGCCAGCCAACCGGCCGCTGCGGGAAAAACTCTACCTCCGGCATCTAACGGGCTACTGACCGCAACCCCGCGGAGTTGGCTACTACCGCAGTCGTGATCACCCTCAATCGAGAAGCGCTGGCGATTGCTGATAAGCACGGCTCAGCCAATCGTCCACGCAGACGGTAGCTCCTTTTCGCTGGTAACCAGGACCAAATCAGTATGAAGCTCTTTGCTTTCGTGCCCCTGGTGAAAATGGTCCCAAGAACGGACACGACTCAACCGCGTCGATCTTCGATCGGTGTCATACAATTGAAATTGCGCATTCAGGAGCTCAAACAACTGTTCTGGATCCGTACCAGCCCGGCTTAAGTACAAGGTATCGAACTCAATTATTCCGGCAACGCGCTTAAACTTCGTGATGGATTTAAAGCCAGCGAAGACGTGTCCTTCAAATCCCTCGGTGTCGATCTTCAATACAAGGCTACCGAACTTCACCCCTTCATTCTCACTCAGGATGCCATCGATCGATCTCGTATCCACTGTCGCCTGAGAACAACCGGTCGTGTTCTCCGGCACCACCGCGCTACCTCCTCCAGTCCATTCAGGCCGATAGAAAAAAGGTTGGGCCTTGGTGTGCTTGTCGGACGCGATACAATTCACTAACTGAATCATGTCACGCGCCTGATGCTTTTCCCGCGTCTTCTCCAAGTACGGAATCAGGCTGGGGTTGGCCTCAATCGCAACGATGCGCGTCTGGGGTTCATAATGCGCAGTTGCAAAGCATTCCCCGTAATTGGCGCCAACATCCAATGCAACGTCAGGCTGGAGCGCGGCGACAGCATCGCGCCAAAACTGCGCCGGCGTCGAAACACGGCCCCGCACAGCGCCGTGCACCAAATGGCGAACCGCCCGAATGTCAGCGGGATTGTAAAAAATGGGTGACGGCGCACCATGAAGAACGACACTTTCTGGCCGGCTCGCGCCGAATTTGATTCGTGCCAATAAGTCGAACCAAGCCCATTTGATTCTCTTGAAAACTTGCAAGGTTCAGGTTTCCATATCCTGCGAGCTTGTGGCACTTAACAAATCATGCCGCGGCGTCACCTTCCCTGCTCAAGCCGTTGCGCGAGGGATTCCGGCAAGCCGGCCGCGCGGATCTTCTTTTGGACGGCAGCGATGTCGTAGTCGAGGCGCCGGAGTTCGATGACGTTGTTGATCAGGTCGAAGATAACGTAGGAAGCCTTGGGATTCCGGTCGCGAGGCTGGCCGATGGAGCCGACGTTGACGAAATACTTCCGTGCGACTTCGATTTTGATCTTGGTGTAGAGACCGCCTTGGATGCCTGCCGGCGTGCGGATGAACGCGATCGGAATGTGGGTGTGGCCGTTGAAACAGACCGCGGTGTGCTGGTAGTTGAAGCTGGCGGCGGCGGCAAGTTTGTCGAACACGTACGCCCAGCGCTCCGGCAGGTCGAGTGTGGCGTGGACGATCGTGAATGGGTCAACGGCGCGCACGTATTTCAAGTCGCGCAGCCACTGCTTCTCCTCGGCGTTGAGCTGCGCGCGCGTCCACTTGATGCCGTCAGCTGCCATCGGGTTGAAGCCGGTCAAGGCCTGCTCCTTGGCGACGTACTCGTCGTGGTTGCCCATGACGGTAGGGCAATTCATGTTGCGGATTATTTCCAAGCACTCCCGGGGATTGGGTCCGTAGCCGACGACATCACCGAGGCAGACGTAATGAGTGCATCCCTGTTCCTTGGTGTCTTTGAGGACGACCTCCAAGGCATCGAGATTCGCGTGAATGTCGCTGAGGATCGCAAATTTCATGCGTGCGGAGAGGAAATTAGTCGTTGGCTGGCGGGGATATCAAGCAGTTCTTCAAGCCGGTGCAATTCCCGGCGCATGACGTTCTTCATGTCGATCCCGTCACTGCTCGGTTCAGGATTGCCATCGTGCCAGCGCTTCCGCCAGACGTCATACGCCGCTCGCGGCCCGTCGCAGTCCTCGACGCGGCGGACGTACATCCGCAGGCAATAGCTCGGCGCTTCCTTGAACTGGGCGGCGCGCTGGAAGTAATCGCGGGCTTGGCACGGCGTCTTGAATTTACGCCAGTATAAATCAGCCATCGCAAAGTACAGTTCCCACCGGTGCGGAATGTAAACCAGTCCCTGCGTCAAAAAATCCTTCGCCTTGTCCTGCCATTCGCGCTCGCGCTTGATGCCCTCGGCTTGCGTGTGGTTGGCCGGGTCGATGCGTGACGCATACGCGATGTTCCAGCCCATGTGCCACGAGCCGACATCCCAGAACGTGACCGACTGCGGTTGCAACGTGGTGCAGAGTTCCATGTTCCGGTACATCCGCAACCACTCTCGGCGCTCGAAATATCCGTGGTTGTCGATCCACAGGAAATCCGCCACCACGCCGCGAAACCCGGCCAGCAACCCGATCGCCATCTCCTGACCGACCCGGTCCCGCATCGCCATTGTCATACCGGAACCACCGAATTTCAGTTCAGCGCGCTGGGCGTGAATCCGGGATTCCAGCGGCATCATCACCGCCGCCAACGCGAGCAGAAGGCCGACCGCGATCAGTTTACCGCGCATCGCGTCACATCTCCCGGTCGGCAAACACCAGATACGCCACCACCACCACCACGGCCGTGTAGGACACGCCGTAGAGCGCAACTTGGGCGACGTGCGACCACGGGATCGCGTTGCCGAGAATGATGTCGTCCGCGACGTTAAACGCACCGAGGTCCGGCACGATGGTGAGCAACCACCGGACGAGCCGCCCCTGCCCCATCATCTCCGCCACCGACGCGCGTAGATGTCCGGCAAAAAACGCCATGAACCCCATCGCGACGTTGAACACCATCGAGGTCGAAACCGTTGAGAACAGCAACGTGATCGCCGCCAGCAGGCTCAACTTCACAAACGTCAGCGCCACGCCCTTGACCAGGTCACCATCCCGGGCTTCCTGATGTATCCGCGTGATGGTCGTGGCCGCCTCCTCCGTGCTGATGTGCGTGTCGTGCCGGACATCCGCCACCAAACGGCTTTCCTTGAACAGCAACGCCGCGCCGAACATCAGCGACATCATCACGAGGCTGAGAAAAATCAGCAGCAGGCTCCCGCAATACTTCCCGAGTAGAAACTCCACACGCCGGACCGGCTTGGCGAGGATTGTGTAGATCGTCCGGCTTTCCATCTCCGCCGGCAACAGTTGCGCCGTGCCGACAATCGCGATGAGCGTCCCGAACACCGAGACCGCGCCGAGACAAAAGTCCTTCACGAACTTCAACTGCTCGCTGAAGGTGAACTGTGAGAAGAAACTCGCGCTGGCAATCACCACCAACGCGAAAATGATCAAGATGTTGTAAACCTTCTGCCGCAGCGACTCGACGAACGTGTTCGCCGCCACCGTCCCCACCCGACCCAAGGAAAACCCGACGCGTTCAGTCATGGAATTTCATCCCCCGGGGATCTTTCTTCACGGCATCGAGGAACAAGGCCTCGAGCGTCGTCTGCGGATGCTCGACCGTCACCACGCTCCCGCCGGCCGCGCGCACCGCCGCCTCGACTTGAGCCTTACCGGCCGCAGGCAAGTCCTGCACCGTGATGCTCAGGCGTTTCTGGTCGCTGATCAACGTGTTCACATCACCCTCGAGAATCATCCGTCCCAAATGCAGCACGCCAATCCGGTCGCACACCTCCTGCACCTGCGACAGCAAATGCGAACTCAACATCACCGTCTTGCCCATTTTTTTCAGGCGCAGAATGATGTCCCGGATATCGCGACTGCCGATCGGGTCCACGCCCGCCGTCGGCTCGTCGAGCAACACCAGTTTCGGATCGTGAATCAGCGCCTGCGCCAAGCCGATGCGTTGCAGCATCCCCTTCGAGTATCCGGCCAGCCGCCGGTCCCGGGCGTGACTCAGCCCGACGAGCTCAATCAACTCATCAATCCGCTTCTGCAGTCCCGGACCGCGCAGCCGGCAGAGCTTGCCGTAAAATTCGAGGGTCTCCGCACCGGTGAGGAATTTGTAGAAGTAAGGATTCTCCGGCAGGAACCCGACGTGCAACCGGGATTCGACCTTGTGGCACGGCACGTCGAAAATCCACGCGTCGCCCTCAGTCGGTTCGATCAGTCCGAGAATCAGCTTGAGCGTGGTGCTCTTGCCGGAACCGTTCGGGCCGAGCAACCCGTAAACTTCACCCTCCCGGACCCGCAGGTTCAA